>NZ_SMKJ01000169.1:0-15309 GCF_004348615.1 Micromonospora sp. KC207 | reverse complement strand
CCCTCCCCGGCGTCCCCCGGATCAGGCTGCCCCCAGCTTCACGCAGCCGCTGCGACGGCCACGAGGTGAAGGTCTTCCACCTCCACTCGGTTCAACAGCGCCTCGCGGCGCACGAGGGCGTCGATGAACACCGCGGCATAAGTCTCATCCAACGGCCGGTGGGACCAGTCGGTCATCGCCTCGATCACCTTGTCGGTGATCCGCGAGATCGTCTCCTTCGACACCGAAGCCCCGTAGATCTCGGCGAAGTGCGCGCTGATCTCCCCGGTCGTCAGCCCGTCCGGCCAGTCGACGACAGCCCTTGTTCCTTGGCCGCCCGGACCAGCTCAGCGGCGGCCTTCGCCTCCGCCGACGGCTCGGACCGCTTCTTACGTCCGGTCTGCTCGCTCAGTGTCGCGGTCATCACGGCACCCTTTTCACCAGGCACAACGCCCGGCAGGTCGGGCCGGAAACACCGTTAGATCGGCCCTGTCTCACATTCGGCGGTGACGGAGCGTGCGTGCTGTTATCCGAGGAGGATGCGACTTGACACTCCCCCGGCGCGGGCACCTGCCGCGGTCAGCGCCGCTCCGGACGGGCGCGTCCGAAGGCACTCACCCTGCCCCACCGTCCCGGGATGTGGAGCAGTTCGATCCGGCCCATGCTCGCGGGGACGGCCGGTCTGGTCACCAGGTGCTCGCCGCGTGGCTCCATGCCGAGCATGGTTCGCAGCAGCAACAGGGGCGTACCGCTGGACCACGCCTGCGGGCTGCACGCCGTGGGGTACAGCACGGGATATCGGGTCAGCGTCCGGTCGTAGCCGCCGAACGCCTCGGGCAGCCGCCCGTCGAAGTACTCCGCGGCCTCGATGATTCCTTCGGCGATGCGTCCGGCTTCCTGGTCGAAGCCGTAACGGCGTAGTCCCCAGGCGATGAACGCGTTTTCGAACGGCCAGACGGTGCCGACGTGGTAGCCGATCGGGTTGTAGCGTCCCTCGCCGGTGGCGAGGGTGCGTATGCCCCAGCCGGAGTAGAGGCGGGGTCCGAGCAGGTGTTCGGCGATTTTTCCGGCGCGGGATTCCTCGACGATGCCGCTCCACAGCAGGTGGCCGATGTTCGAGGAGAGCGCGTCGACCTGGCGGCCGTCGCCGTCGAGGGCGAGGGCGTAGTACTCGCCGTCGGAGATCCAGAAGTCGCGGTTGAAGCGTTGCTTGAGTTCGGCCGCCTCGCGTTCCAGCCGGTCGGCGTAGGCGGGGTCGTTCCAGAACTCGCGGGCGAGCCGGGCGCCGCGGATCTTGGCGTCGTAGGCGTAGCCCTGCAGCTCACAGGTTGCCCGGGGCAGGCTGGCCAACCGCCCGTCCCGGAACGAGATCGAGTCCCAGGAGTCCTTCCAGCACTGGTTCTCCAGCCCGTTGCGCTCGTTGCGACGCTGGTACCACACGTAGCCGTCGCCCATGATGTCGCCGTACTCGTCGATCCAGTCCAGCGCGGCCCTCGCGGAACGTTCGAATAACCGAACCGCGGCGGCGTCCCCGGTCCACCGCTCGTACTCGTCGAGCAGGATGACGTAGAGGGGCGTGGAGTCCGCGCTGCCATAATACGGCAAATGCGGCTGTTCCTCGAACCCGGCCGTCTCCCCGTACCGCATCTCGTGAAGGATCTTCCCCGGTTCCTCCTCGCGGAAGTCATCGAGGATGGCTCCCTGCCTCAAGGCCAGCATGCGTAGCGTCGTGGCGGCGAAGTCGGACGCGAACGGCAGCGCCTGGATGCTGGCGAAGATGCTGTCCCGGCCGAAGATCGCCATGAACCACGGCAGGCCGGCGGCGGGAACGGCGTGTACGCCGGCGGTCAACGGCGAGAAACGCAGCGCGTGGAGGTCGGCCAGGCTGCGCCGGTAGGCCATCGCCAACGTGGGGGAGTCACAGGTGAGGCGGGGTGCCGCCGCGAGCCAAGCGTCCAGGTCCTGCCGTATCTGCTCTTTGGTCCGACCGGGTCTGCCTTCCAGGCTCTCCCGAAGGTCGCGCCCGCCCAGGCCCAGCGCCCGCACGTGCAGGTCGGTGATCCACTGACCGCGCGGTCCGATCCGAACGTGGTACGTCAGGCCCCGCTCGTCGATTCGGCCGGGCACCGTGGACGAGACCAGGGTCTCCCGCCGGAACCTCTCCCGCTGATAGCCGAGAAGCAGGCATCCGCCCTCCATCCGGGTGTAGTACGTCCCCTTCTTGTTCCGCACGTCCTTGATCTCGAAAAGGTCAGCGAAGTCGCTCTCGACGTCGATCCGGATCCGCAGGTCGACGGGCTCGGGCTCATGGTTGATCACCGTCAGTCGCTCGGTGAAACTTGCACCGATGCAGCGTTCCCGAATGGCCGAGACGTTGACGTCGAGGTGCGAAGTAGGGAGGGTTGGGACGACGACGAAGCGGCTCTCGAAGTATTCGACTTCCTCGATGGTGAGCACGTTGACCCGCTGGTCATTAATGGACAAAATCCACTTTGACAGGAATCGGGTGTCGAACGAGAAGAATCCGGTCGGGAAGGTGGGGGATGCGTCGATGTCGCCGGTCTCCTCGCTGACCACGAACGTGTTGCCGTCCAACAGTCGGATGAGGCCGTCGCTCATGCCGCACTTCTCCGCTCACGGCGGAAATCCCGGGGGTGACGGGCTCCGGGCCGCCCCGGCAGGAGCCGGGTGAAGAGGCGGGGCAGGGACCTGTTGCGACCCTCGATTGCGAGTTCGTTTCGCAACCACGCCGCATAGAGCGACTGCCCGGCAAGGGCCCGGTCGAAGGTCGCCCGGCTGGTGCGGATCACGCTGTCAACCTCGCCCCCGTCCCGCGACACGCGGAGATCGCCCCGTTCGATTGCCACGAACCAGCGGTCGACGCGGTGCTCGTGCGTGAGGTCGAACCGGATGGTCCCGGTGGCGTCCTCGAGGAGGGGCTCGTGGCCGCGTTGGCCGAGCGCTTCGAAGAAGCGCGTAGTCGGATTCGACATGAGCCTCCCCTCCAATGAGTCCGAGAACCGGATGTGCCCACCATGACCGCGAGTCGCGCGACGGCGCATCACCCGAACCGGATGAATCCAGCACGTTGCCCCTGGACAGCTTCCAGATTCATCCGTTTCGGGTGAGGTGGCCGCACCCTCGTCCGAGTGATGCTGCCTCTTGATTGGGTGGACTGCTGCCGGGGGTGGTGCCATGTCGGAGGCGATCAGGAAGTTCTTCAACGCGCTCGAACGCCACGGCCACGAACGCCTGCTGAAAAAGACGAACGGCACCATCCGCTTCGACCTTGAGCGCGACCACGAGGTCGATCACTGGTTCGTGGAGATCCGCGGCGGCACCGTGCGGGTGTCACAGCAGAACTGCAACGCCGACACCGTTATCCACTCCGACACCACCTTCTTCGACCGGATGGCGCGCGGCGAAGCCAAACCGCTCCCGGCGTGGCTGAGGAACGACATCACATTCGAAGGGCAACTCCGGCTCATCCTCCTGTTGGAACGGCTCTTCGCGCCGCCGCCCGGCGCGCGTCACCCGCGGACGGCGGCCCGTGACGGTGGGAGGCAGGGATGAAGGGCGACTTCGTCAGAATCCTGGACGGCAACCGCTTCGTGCTGAGCGACGGCAGCGGTGACATCCAAGCAGGGCCCACCGTCCCGTGCGGGTTCTTTGCCTTCGACACCCGGTTCCTCTCCCACTGGCGGCTGACCGTCAACGGCGAACGGGTGAGCGCGCTGGCCGTGGACGACCCGTCGTACTTCGAGGTGCGGTTCTTCGTGGTGCCGGGGGCTCCGACGCACTACGTGGACGCCAAGGTGTCGGTCATCCGGGAACGGTCGGTAATCGGCAGCTTCGAGGAGCGGCTGACGGTGCTCAACCATTCCGGCGAACCGGCCGACTTCACGGTCCGCGTGGACGCGGCCTGTGACTTCGTCCCGCTGAACGCGCTCGGCCAGGAACGTACGCCACCCGGCCGGCTCTACCAGCGCGTCGAGGACGGGCGCCTGCACCTCGGCTATGTGCGAGCGAGGTTCCGGCGGGAAACGGTGATTTCCACGACCGAGCCGGCGCAGGTTGACCAACAGGGGCTGACCTACCACATCCGGATCGAACCCCAGGGGCAGTGGACCACCACGCTGTATGCCAGGGAGCTGGTGCTGCGCCCCGACGGCAAGGACGTTCGCGAGTACGCGTCTCTTGGCCGCCAGCGACACGACGCGGCGCGACTCCACAGCGACCTGCGGCAGTGGCTCGACAAGGCTCCGCAGCTGAGCTGCGACTGGAAGCCGCTGGAACGGACCTACCGGCGCAGTCTGGTTGATCTTGCCGCCCTCCGGTACCCGCCACTGGTGCTACCGGCCGAGCCGGTGCCCGCCGCGGGCCTGCCGTGGAACGCGAACCTCACCGGCCGCGACCCGATCCTCACCAGCCTGCAGGTATTGCCGTTCTTGCCGGAACTTGGCGTTCACACCCTGCGGGTCCTCGGCATCGTCCAAGGCAGCGAGCTCGACGACTTCCGCGACGAGGAGCCGGGCAAGATCCTGCGCGAGTTCCGCTTGGGCGAGATGGTCGCGTTCGAGGAGTGCCCGCAGGCGCCGTACTACGGTGCCGCTGACGTCACCCCGCTCTACGTGATCCTGCTCGACGAGTACGAGCGCTGGACCGGGGACGCGGCCACGGTGCGCGAGCTCGAGGACGAGGCGCGCGCGGCGCTGCACTGGATCGACGAGTACGGCGACATCATGGGCGACGGCTACGTGTGGTACCAGCGTCGCAACGAGCGCAACGGGCTGGAGAACCAGTGCTGGAAGGAATCCGCGAAGGCCATCTCGTTCCGGGACGGGCGGTTGGCCAGCCTGCCCCGGGCAACCTGTGAGCTGCAGGGCTACGCCTACGACGCCAAGATCCGCGGCGCCCGGCTCGCCCGCGAGTTCTGGAACGACCCCGCCTACGCCGACCGGCTGGAACGCGAGGCGGCCGAACTCAAGCAACGCTTCAACCGCGACTTCTGGATCTCCGACGGCGAGTACTACGCCCTCGCCCTCGACGGCGACGGCCGCCAGGTCGACGCGCTCTCCTCGAACATCGGCCACCTGCTGTGGAGCGGCATCGTCGAGGAATCCCGCGCCGGAAAAATCGCCGAACACCTGCTCGGACCCCGCCTCTACTCCGGCTGGGGCATACGCACCCTCGCCACCGGCGAGGGACGCTACAACCCACTTGGCTACCACGTCGGCACCGTCTGGCCGTTCGAAAACGCGTTCATCGCCTGGGGACTACGCCGTTACGGCTTCGACCAGGAAGCCGGACGCATCGCCGAGGGAATCATCGACGCGTCCCGGTATTTCCAGGGGCGCCTGCCGGAGGCCTTCGGCGGCTACGACCGGACGCTGACCCGACAACCCGTCCAGTACCCGGCGGCGAACAGCCCACAGGCCCTGGCCACCGGGACGCCCCTGTTGCTGGTGCGCACGCTGCTCGGCCTTGAGCCGTACGGCGACGATCTGGTGGTCACGCCGGCACCGCCCGAGCGGTTCGGCCGGATCGAGCTGCTCGACATTCCCGGGCGGTGGGGCCGCGTTGACGCCTTCGGCACGCCCCAGGAGGCGGAGCCGGTCGGCCGGTGAGCCTGGCGGCGTTGCCGCGCTGACCAGTGCAGGTGACCGGTCGCGACGACTTCCCCGACCGGGTGGCACCAGCCCCGTCTCGTACGCCAGCACCACAACCGTGCGTGCTGTGGATGGCTTTGAGGGCGGTTTGGAGGTCGTCGGGCAGGGGGTCGGCGGCGGTCATGTTGTGGTCGCCGGCTTGGATCTGGATGGTGCGGTAGCGGCGTGCGGTGGTGACGAAGCGTTTGATGATCCAGCCGGTGGTGTTCTCGATCCAGCGGGACACGGCCAGGGCGGCGAACACGATGGTCGGGTGCGCTTCGACGGATTCGCGGGTGTGGTGGTAGATCGGTCGGGCGGCCAGGACGGAACAAGACGCCACTCGATCTTCCTCGCCCTGTCGTAACCACCTGTCAGCCCCTCCATGCGATACGGGTGCCGCGTCAAACGTCGTAGTCGACCGTGAGGGTGTCGGTGGTCGGGGTGGACTGGCAGGTCAGCACGTACCCGGCGGCGACCTCGTCCGGCTCCAGGGCGTAGTTGCGGGCCATCGTCACCGCGCCGGAGACCACCCTCGCCCGGCAGGTGGAGCAGACCCCGCCCTTGCACGCGTACGGCAGCTCGCCGCGCACCCGCAGCGCCGCGTCGAGGACGCGCTCCTCGCGCCCCATCGTGAAGGTCGACGATCGGCCGTCCAGCACGATCGTCACCTCGGCACCGGCACCGGGCGCGTCGGCGGGGCGGCGCGTCGGCGGGGCGGGCGCCTCGGCGACGTGGAACAGCTCCGTGTGCACCGCCGACTCCGGCAGGCCCCGTGCGGCGAGCACCGCCTTCGCGTCGACCACCATCGGGTACGGGCCGCAGAGGAACCACTCCTCGATCGCGTCGCCCGGCACGATCGTGCCCAGCAGGCGACCCAGCCGCTCGGCGTCGATCCGCCCCGACAGCAGCGGCGACTCGCCCCGCTCCCGGGACAACACGTGCACCAGGTGCAGCCGGGTCGGGTACCGGTCCTTCAGGTCGGCCAGCTCCTCGGCGAACATCACCGAGTTCGCCGTGCGGTTGCCGTACACGATGGTGAAGGTGCTGGCCGGCTCGACGGCCAGGGCCGTGGCGACCAGCGCGAGCACCGGGGTGATGCCGGAGCCGGCGACCACCGCGCCGTAGCGGCGGGCCCGGCCCGGGTCGAACGCCGTGGTGAAGTGCCCCAGCGGGGGCAGCACCTCGACGGTGTCGCCGCGCCGCAACGCCCGGCAGGCGTACGCGGAGAACGCGCCCCCGGGGATCTCCCGCACCCCGATCCGCAGCCGGCCGTGCCGGGCCAGGTCGTCGGGCGTCGAGCAGATCGAGTACGACCGGCGCACGTCCGCCCCGTCAGCACCGGTGGAGCCGGTGAGCCCGCCTCCGGCGGGAAGCCGCACGGTGAGGTGCTGGCCGGCGGAGAACGCGAACGCCGCCCGCAGCTCCTCGGGCACGGCGAAGGTGATCGCCACGGCGTCGGCGGTGAGCCGGTCGACGGCGGCGACGGGCAGCGGGTGGAAGGCCGGCCGGCGGCGGACCGGACGGGTGATCGTGACAGTCACAGCGCCTTCAGGTGGTCGAAGGGTTCACGACAGGCGCGGCAGCGCCACAGGGCCTTGCACGCGGTGGAGCCGAACCGGCTGACCTGCTCGGTCTCCGCCGCCCCGCAGCGCGGGCAGCGGACGGCGAGGGTCAGCGGCACGACGGTGCCGGCCCGGGTCGCCGGCGGCGGGGCGATGCCGGCGGCGGCGAGCTTCGCCCGGCCGGCGGCGGAGATCCAGTCGGTGCTCCAGGCCGGGCTGTAGACCGTGCGGACCTCCGCGTCCGGGTGCCCGACGGCGGCCAGCGCCCGGCGGATGTCGGCCCGGATCACGTCCATCGCCGGGCAGCCGGTGTACGTGGGGGTGATGGTCACGGTGACCCGGCCGGTAGCCCGGTCCTCCTCGACCGCCCGCAGGATGCCCAGCTCGTCGATGTTGATCACCCGGATCTCCGGGTCCACCACCGCCGCCACGGCCTCCCTCGGGTCTACCACTTCGCCCCCGGGTGGGCGCGGTGCAACACCTGCATCTCCGCCAGCAGGTACGACAGGTGCTCGGTGTGCAGGCCGTCCCGCCCGCCGGCCGGGGCCCAGCCGTCCGCCGGCCGGGTCAGGGTCGCCTCGGCCAGCACCGGCCCGACGTACGCGTCGAAGTCGCCTTGCAGGGTAGCCGGGTCGACCGGCGCGCCCGGCCACGGCGCGAACAGCTCGTGCGCGTACGGCCAGACCTGGTCCACGGCGGCCTGCATCCGGCGGTGCGACTCGGCGGTGCCGTCGCCGAGCCGCCGCACCCACAGCGCGGCGTGGTCCCGGTGGTACGCGGACTCCTTGCGCGCCTTGGCCCCGATCGCGGCGAGCCGCTCGTCGGCGCAGCCGGCCAGCGCGGCGTAGAGCGGGAGCTGGTACGCCGACAGCAGCAGCAGCTTCGCCATGGTCACCGCGAAGTCGTTGTTGGGCAGCTCGACCAGCAGGCAGTTGCGGAACTCGCGGTCGCCGCGCAGGTACGCCAGCGCGTCCTCGTCGCGGCCGGCGCCCTCCAGCTCGCCCGCGTACGTGAGCAGGAGCCGGGCCGCGCCGAGCTGGTCGAGGGCGATGTTGGCCAGCGCGACGTCCTCCTCCATCTCCGGGCCGCGGCTGGTCCACTCGCCGAGCCGCTGCGCGGCGACCAGCGCGTCGTCGCCGAGGGCGAGGGCGAAGTCGAAGCAGCCGGTCACAGGTGGGCCACCCCGTCCGGCACCTCGTAGAAGGTGGGGTGGCGGTAGACCTTGTCGGCCGCCGGGTCGAAGAAGGCGTCCTTCTCGTCGGGGCTGGACGCGGTGATCGCGGCGGCCGGCACCACCCAGATCGACACCCCCTCCTGGCGGCGGGTGTAGAGGTCCCGGGCGTTGTGTAGGGCCAGCTCGGCGTCAGGGGCGTGCAGGCTGCCGACGTGGGTGTGCGACAGCCCGCGCCGGGCCCGCACGAAGACCTCCCACAGCGGGGTGTTGTCGGTGGCGCTCATGCCGCGACCGCCTCCTTCGCCTGTGCCCGTTTGGCCGCGTACGCGGCGGCGGCCTCGCGTACCCAGGCGCCCTCTTCGTGGGCGCGGCGCCGGTGCTCCATTCGCTGCCGGTTGCACGGGCCCTCGCCGGAGATCACCCGCATCAGCTCGGCGTAGTCCGGCTCGGTGAAGTCGTACGCCTGACGCTGCTCGTTCCAGCGCAGGTCGGGGTCGGGCAGGGTGAGGCCGAGGATCTCGGCCTGCTGCACGCACATGTCGACGAAGCGCTGGCGCAGCTCGTCGTTGGAGAACCGCTTGATCTTCCAGCCCATCGAGCGGGCGGAGTGGGTGGAGTCGCCGTCGGGCGGGCCGAACATGGCCAGCGACGGGTACCACCAGCGGTCCACCGCGTCCTGGGCCATGGCCTTCTGGCCGGTGGTGCCGTGGGCCAGGGTGTGCAGGATCTCGAAGCCCTGGCGCTGGTGGAAGGACTCCTCCTTGCAGACCCGGATCATGGCCCGGGCGTACGGCCCGTAGGAGCAGCGGCACAGCGGCACCTGGTTGACGATCGCGGCGCCGTCGACGAGCCACCCGATCACACCCACGTCGGCCCAGCTCAGGGTCGGGTAGTTGAAGATCGAGCTGTACTTCTGCCGCCCGTCGAGCAGGAGCTGGACCAGTTCGTCCCGGCTGACGCCGAGGGTCTCCGCGGCGGCGTACAGGTAGAGGCCGTGCCCGGCCTCGTCCTGGACCTTGGCCAGCAGGATCGCCTTGCGCTTGAGCGAGGGGGCCCGGCTGATCCAGTTCCCCTCCGGCTGCATCCCGATGATCTCGGAGTGCGCGTGCTGGGCGATCTGTCGGATCAGCGTCCTGCGGTACGCCTCGGGCATCCAGTCGCGGGGCTCGATCTTCTGGTCGGCGTCGATCACGTCGGCGAAATACGCCGCGAGGTCGGCGTCCGGACCGGGGGCGGCACCGCCCCGCTGCCGGGCCGCCGCCTCCCGCAGCTCCGCCTCCGCCGCCTCCACCTCGCCGAGCAGGCCACCGCCGGGCGCGTCCTGCGGGGCGGAGAAATCGTTGCCATACATGACCACAAGTGTTACAGCTCGCGATCCCGGATGCCAGAGGGTGTCATAGAATTCCGGACTTACCTTCCGTGACGAAACGACCCCCTCTGGCATTGCCGCAGGTCGACGCACAGCTATGACTTGGCTCACTAAGCAGAGGTGAATCGCCCCAAGCAGGGTATATGCGGCCATAATCCCGCCTTCATAGCAACTTGACAGGCGTCGGGTTCTGGCGTGGCGGCTGTCCGGACGTAGACTCTCCCGGTCACACCGATCGGCTGCTGACGATCGCCGGGTATGACGCAGGCCACTCCCCCGGCCCACGGCGATCAGGTCGAGCTCGCTCGGAAAACAGCCGGCCCCCCGGCCCTGACATCTGGAGCTCACCCACTCATGCGACCTCGCGTGGCCATGGTGCTCGCCGTCGTGGCGGTCCTCCTCGGCAGCGCCATGCTGGTGCCCGCCGCGTACGCCAAGCTCTCCGGCGACGACAGCGGCGGATCCGGCGGGGGCGGCGCGGAGAGCGTGGCGGCCCCCGAGCCGACCGCCCCGCCGCCGCCGACCCTGCGCGCCGGCCCCGTCTCGGTGAACTTCTCCGGCGAGTTCTTCTCCTGGGCACTGATGGACCGGGAGAGCGGCGAGATCTCCGGCTCGAAGAACCTCACCAGCACCAGCTCGACCGAATCGATGATCAAAGCCTGGATCGTCGCCGACTACCTGCGACAGCTCGGCGACAAGGCGCCCTCGGCCACGCTGAAGAAGCAGGCGAGCCTCGCCATCCGGGACAGCAACGACGATGCCGCGAACGCCGTCTGGTCCGCCGCGGGCGGCTCGTACAAGACGTACCCGAACGGCCAGCCGAATCCGGTGATCAAGCGGGCCATCAGCATCTGCGGCCTCACCGACACCAAGCGCGGCAACGTCGCGGGGTACGAGGGCTACTGGAGCTTCACCCGGATGTCCCCCCGCGACGCCGTCCGGCTCGGCGACTGCATCGCCAACGGCAAGGCGGCCGGGCCGAAGTGGACCAAGTGGGTGCTGGACGAGATGAGCAAGGTTCGCGGCGGCATCAAGGACCAGGGGCTGAAGTCCGGCGGTGGGAAGTGGGGGATCGTCGACGGCCTACCTGCCTCGATCAAGGCCCAGGGTCCGGTCGGCATCAAGAACGGCTGGACCCCGTTGAACTACGACGGCAACTGGCACGTGAACTGTCTTGCGGTCACCGAGAAGTGGAGCCTCGCCGTCATGTTGCGCTACCCGCAGAGGAACGGGCTGTCGTACGGCGCGAAGGTCTGCGCCAGTGTCGCCACCCAGCTGGTCACCCCGCAGCCCGGTGCCGCCCTCAAGGTGCCGCAGCAGCCGATCGGGAAGCTCTGATGGCGGGCAGCCGGCGGCGGGACGGCGGCGGGGGTTCCGCGGGCGGCGAGGCGTCGCCGCTGCGGCTGATCGCGATCGCGGCCGTCCTGATCGGGCTGGTGCTGGTGTCGCTGCGGCTGCTGCCGGGCTCCCCGCTGTCGTCGGCCGCCGCCGCCCAGTGGGGCGCCCCGTCCGCGCCGGTCGACCGCGCCGCCAACGCGACCTCGGACCGCCGCTCACGCCCGCCGGTCTCGCCCAGCCCCTCGCCGTCGCTGGAGCCGCTGCCGTTCGCGGACAAGCAGATCGACCTCGACATCGAGGGCTGGTACGCCTGGAGCGTCCTGGACACCCGCACCGGGAAGATGTTCGGCTCGAAGAACATGACCGAGACGAGCACCACCGCATCGCTGATCAAGTCCTGGATCGTCGCCGACTATCTGCGCCGCGCCGACGAGGCGGGGCAGACGCCCAGCGACGCCAAGCTCGCCGACGCCACCAGGATCATCCGGGACAGCGACAACACCCGCGCCGAGCAGTTCTACAACTCGGTGGGCCGGTCCGCGTCGATCAAGCGCATGATCTCCATCTGCAAGACCGCCGACAGCAGCCCCGCCGCCGACGGCGGCTGGAGCCGGACGAACCTCTCCCCCCGGGACACCGCCCGCCTCGGGGCGTGCATCTCCGACGGCCGGGCCGCCGGGCCGGAGTGGACCAAGTGGCTGATCAGCGAGATGCGGCTGGTGCGCGGCTCCGGCGACTTCGGCATCCGCAAGGCGTTCCCGGCGGCCGAGCAGAAGAAGATCGCCATCAAGAACGGCTGGATCGACCGGACCCGGGAGCAGGAGATGCACATCAACTGCCTCGCCATCGGCAACAACTGGACGATGGGCGTGATGGTCCGCTACCCGATCAACATGGGCTACGAGTACGGCATGAAGAACTGCCAGAGGATCACCGAAGCGGTGCTGCGCTCGGACACCTGACGCGCGGCCGGTGACCGCCGTCGAGCGGCGGGCGGTTGCCGGCGCGCCCGCCCGGGTCGCGCCGTCAGCTCAGGGCGCGCCCCGTCAGCCGGGTCGCGCCGTCAGCCGGCGAAGAACTGCGGGCCGTTCGCCGGCAGCGTGCGGGCCTCGCCGATCTCGGCCGCCCGGCGGGCGAACTCCCGCAGCCCGGCCACCTGCCGCTCCCCGAGCGAGAAGTCCAGCGCCCGGAAGTACGTGGCCAGGGTGGCCGCGTCGAACGGCTCCCACCGGGCAGCGGCCTCGGCGACCCGGTCCAACTCGGCCAGGCACAGGTCGCGGGAGCGCAGGAACGCCTCGTGCACCTCCTTCACCAGGCCGGGGTGGGCGGCGGCGAAGTCCCGGCGTACCGCCCAGACGGCGAAGACCATCGGCAGCCCGGTCCAGTCCCGCCAGGCCTGCCCGAGGTCGGTGACCTCCAGCCCACGGCGGGGCGCCTCGTGCAGCGCCCGCAGCGCCACGTCGCCGATCAGCACCCCGGCGTCCGCCTCCAGCAGCATCTGCGTCAGGTCAGGCGGGCAACGGAAGTAGTCGGGGCGCACCCCGTACCGCTCGCCGAGCAGCAGCCGGGCGAGCAGCACGCCAGTGCGGGACGTCGAGCCGAGGGCGACCCGGCCGCCGTCCAGCTCGGCGAGGGGCTTCGTCGACACCACGTTGACCGAGAGCACCGGGCCGTCGCTGCCCACCGCCAGGTCGGGCAGGAGCAGCAGCTCTTCGGCGTGGCGCAGGTACTCGACGTGCGAGATCGGCCCGATGTCCAGGTCGCCCGCGACCAGGGCGGCGCTCAGCCGGTCCGGCGAGTCCTTGTGCAGGTCGACGTCGATCAGGGCGCCGGAGCGCATCAGACCCCAGTAGATCGGCAGGCAGTTCAGGAACTGGATGTGTCCGACCCGGGGACGGGCGATGCGGTCAGCCATGCTGCGACCGTATCCCCGTTGGCCGTCGGGGGCTCAGCGGGCGGCCTCCGAAGTGGCCAATCCCGCACCCGGCGGCGTACCGGCCGGGGTCGCCGCGTGGGTGGCGGCGGACCGTTCGGCGCGGCCGGCCCGAACGACCGGGACAGCGGACGCGGCCACCACGAGCAGCCCCGCGACGCCGCATGCCGCCACCAGCGGACGGGGGTCGGCCAGGTCGAGCAGCAGGCCGCCGGCCGCGAGGCCGGCCATGCTCGCGCCCTGGACCGACGCGCCGAAGACGGCGTACGCCCGGCCGCGCGCCGCCTCGGGCACCCGGCGGGCGAGCAGCACGTTGCTGACGACGCTGTTCCCGCCGTTGAGCACCCCGCCGATCAGCCAGATCGGCATCAGCAGCCACGCGGACGGCACTGCGGCGGAGACCAGGACCGCAAGGCAGCACCCGCCCAGCAGGAGCAGTCCCGTGCCGAGCAGTCGACCGTCGTCGGTGAGCCGGCGAGCCAGCGGGGCGAGCGCCCACGCCCCGGCCGCGATGCCGAGTGTCCAGGCCCCCGTGACCAGACCGTAGACGGTTGTGGAGCTGCCCAGTGTCTCCCGGATGAAGAACACCTCGATCACGTTGATCGCTCCGACCGCGCCGACCACCCCGGCGAGCGAGGCCACCATCGCGAACAGCAGCCGATCCGGGCGCAGTCGCCAGCGTGGGGCCGACCCGTCGCCGTAGGCAAGCGTCGGGTGCCCGTCAGCGACCGCCCCGGCGGGCACCGGGTGGACGTCGCGGACCGTCCGGGCACCGCCCCGGCGGGTGCGGATCAGCAGGCCGGCGGCCACCAGAGCGAGGTAGCTGACGGCGTCGAGGAGCAGCGGCACGCGAGCGCCGAACTGCCCGACCAGCACCCCGGCCAGCGCCGGACCGGCCAAGCCGGGCCGGGTGGGCCAGGGCCCGCATCACCTGCGGATCGCTGATCGTCACCCGCTGCCGCTCGGGCCGTGCCTCGGTCATGTGCCCATGATCCCGCCCGCCGCACGCCCCTGCCATCGGCCCCGCCGCTATGCTCGGCGGCACGACCGCCAGCACGGTGCCGAGCGAGGCCGCCACGATGGACACCGCAGCCCCTGACGATCCCGCCGCATCCGGTGGCCCCGCCGCATCCGGTGAGTGCGCCGCCCCCTGGGCCGCCGTCGAGCTCGCGGAACTGGTCAACGCCGGCCGGCTTCGCCCCCTCGATGTCGTCGAGGCGGCCCTGGCCCGCATCGGCTCCGCCGACGCCGCGCTGCGGGCCTTCCGCGAGACGTGGCCGGAGCGGGCCCGGCACGCCGCCCGCGAGCTGGAGCGCACCCTCGCCGCCGGCCCGCTGCCGCTGGCCGGCGTGCCGCTGGGCGTCAAGGCCAGCGAGGGCGTCGACTCGCCCCAGGCCCGCCGACTGGTCGCCGCCGGTTGCATCCCGATCGGGGCCACCGCCGTCCCCCGGGGCACGCCCTGGCAGACGTGGGGTCACACCGACCGGGGTCCCACCAGCAACCCCTGGCGCGCCGACCGCACGCCCGGCGGATCGTCGGCCGGTTCCGCAGCCGCCGTCGCCGCCGGGCTCGTGCCCCTGGCGACCGGCAACGACGGGGCCGGATCGGTGCGCATCCCCGCCGCCTGGTGCGGCGTCGTCGGCATCAAAATCACAAATGGGCGGCTGCCCGCCCGCGACGTGGCTGGGCTCAACGCGCCGGGCCCGCTGGCCCGCACGGTCGTCGACGCCGCCGCGTACCTCGACGCCGTTCTCGGCACCCGCCTCGCCGGCCACCTCGACCCGGCGCGCGGCGGGCCCCTGCGGGCGGTCTGGTCCGCCACGCTGGGCTATGCCGAGGTCGACCCCGCCGTCGTGGGGCCCGCCGTCGCCGCCGCCGACCGGCTCGCGGACGCGGGGATCCTCCGGTGGGTCGAGCACGACCTGGTCCTCGCCGACCCCGCGCCGGCCTGGCGAGCCCTGCGGGCACCCGGTGGCCGGGTCGCCACCGCGACCGTACGGGCCGGCAACGACGCGCGTCTGGCGCGGCTCTTCGCCGCTGCCGATGTGCTACTCACCCCGACGACCCCCGACCCGGCGCACGGCCACGCCGGGCCGGGCGACCGGATGAGCGTGGCGCTGACCTGGGCGTTCAACGTCAGCGGGCACCCCGCTGCCAGTGTTCCGGCCGGGTTCGCCCCCGACGGCACACCGGTGGGCCTCCAGATCGTCGCCCCCCACCATCGCGAGCACCTGCTCATCCGGACGGCCGCCGCGCTGGAGGCGCTGCGCCCCTGGCCGCCCGGCCCCGGGCCGGGGCAGGCG
>NZ_SMKJ01000168.1:0-15368 GCF_004348615.1 Micromonospora sp. KC207 | reverse complement strand
CCGGCGCGAACGCCTTCTGCGCCAACCGCAACATCACGATCGAGTCCTTACCACCGGAGAAGAGCAGCACCGGCCGCTCCATCTCCGCAACCACCTCACGCATCACGAAGATGCTCTCCGCCTCGAGGGCGTCGAGGTGGGAGACCTGGTAGGCGGCGGGTGCGGTCATAACACGGCCTCGATTCGCTCGGCTCCGCTCATGGATTCCAGGCCTTTCCGGTCGGACACGTGAAGAAGATTGCTCAGGCTACCCGGAATGCCTCTGCAGCGCTGCAAGCAACCGGCTGGCGAGATCCTTGCGGCAGACCAGCAGGTCGGGCAGGCGTGGGTCGGCCTCGTTGTATTTCAGCGCAGAACCGTCGATCCGGGAAGCATGCAGGCCGGTGGCCGTCGCCACAGCCACCGGAGCGGCCGAGTCCCACTCGTACTGGCCGCCCGCGTGGATGTACGCGTCGACCTCGCCGGTCACCACGGCGGCGATCTTCGCCCCCGCCGAGCCCATCGGAACCAGATGAGCGCCGACGTCCTCCGCCAGATCAGTCAGGAAAACCGGCGGACGGCTGCGACTGGCCGCCAAACGGATGGTCCGCCCGCCGCCCGAGGTCGCCGCCTCCAAGGTCATCGGCGGGTACGCCGGCGGATGGTCCGTGCCCAACACCCGGTGCTGCGCCGGCAACCCCACCGCCCCCGCCACCAGGCCGTGCGGGGCCGAGGCGCTGCGCGCCCAGAGCGCCACGTGCACCGCCCAGTCCGAGCGACCCTCCTCGGCGAACTCCCGGGTCCCGTCCAGCGGGTCGATGATCCACACCCGATCGGCGGTCAGCCGGGGCACCGCCCCGGCGTTCACCTCCGCCGCCCAGGCCAGCCGCGAGCCCTCGTCCTCCTCCGAGAGGACCCCGTCCCCCGGACGCCACTTCGCCAGCTCGGTGCGGATCAGGTCGTGCGAAACCTTGTCCCCGGCCGACTTCAGCGCCCCGGGGTCGCCGAACCCCAGCTCGGCGCGCAGGCCCAGCAGCGCCTGCCCGGCCTGGGCCGCCAACCACCGGGCGAACGCGCCGTCGATCATAGGAGGACTGCCCACAACTCGCTCCCGTCGCCTCGCCGCGACCCGTCCCGCCGCGACTCGCCTCACCGGCCGCAGTGCGCCGGCAACCCGCTTCGCCACGACCCGACTCACCGGCGTGGTCCGGCAGAAAGGCGCAGACTACCGGCCGTACGACCGCCAGCCGCGCCGCCCCGCCCGGCTCAGGCCCCGTGGTACTGGTTCTGGGTCGGCTCCACGCCCCGGGCAACCACCGACTCGACGACGTCCGCGGCCCGATCCACCAGGAACTCCAACTCCTTGCGCTCGGCGGCGGAGAAGTCCGACAGCACGTAGTCTGCCGGGTCCTGCCGACCCGGCGGCCGGCCGATGCCGAACCGCACCCGCACGTACTCCTTCGTCCCCAACGACTTCGACATCGAGCGCAGCCCGTTGTGCCCGCCCTCGCCGCCGCCGCACTTGACCCGCAACTGGCCGTAGCCGATGTCCAGCTCGTCGTGGATCGCGATCACCCGCCCCGGCGGCACCTTGTGGAACTGCGCCAGCCCGGCCACCGGCCCCCCGGAGAGGTTCATGTACGTCAGCGGCTTCGTCAGCACCAGCTTCGGCCCGCCGAACCCGAGCCGCCCCTCGGCGACCTCGGCCACCGCCCGCCGGTGCCGGCCGAACTTCCCGCCCACCCGGGCGGCCAGCAGGTCGGCCACCATGAAACCGACGTTGTGCCGGTTACCCGCGTACTCCCGGCCGGGATTGCCCAGGCCGACCACCAGCCACGGCCCCGCCTCGTCCGTCACGCCACGTCCCTCCCGCTCCCCCTGCCGCACCCGGCGGCCGGCTGCGACGTCGTCCCGACACGACGACAGGCGCCCCCGATCCGGGAGCGCCTGTCGCACAGAACACGGACCGATCAGGCCTCGGTCTTCGCCTCGGCCGGGGCCTCCTCGCCCTCGGCTGCCGGGGCCCCGGCGCCCTCGGCGGTCTCCTCGCCGACCTCGGCCTCGGCCTCCTCGGCGGCCACCTCGATCTCGGGCAGCGTGGCCTCCAGCTGCTCGGCGGTCGGGGCGGCGGTCACGGCGGCGACCGGCAGCTCCGGGTCGGCGGCCAGCTCGACGCCCGACGGCAGCTCCACGTCGGCGGCGGTGATGTGCGTGCCGGCCTCCAGGCCCTCGATCGACGCCTCCAGGTGGTCCGGCACCTTGGTGGCGTCGGCGGTCACCGAGAGGGTGTCGTGGTCGTGCACGATCAGGGTGTCCTTCGCGGCCTCACCGGTCAGCTGGACCGGAACCTCGACGGTGACCTTCTCGCCACGGCGGACCAGCAGCAGGTCGACGTGCTCGAAGCTGTCCTTGATCGGGTCACGCTGGATCGCCTTCGGCAGCGCCAGCACCTGGGTGCCGTCACTGACCTCGATCGCGAACAGCTGGTTGGCGCCACCCTTACGGATCGCGGCGGCGAACTCACGCGCGGGCAGCGCGATGTGCTTCGGCTTCTCGCCGTGGCCGTACAGCACGGCGGGCACCATGCCGGCCCGGCGGGTACGACGGGCACCACCCTTGCCGAACTCGGTACGGGGCTCGGCGCTGATCTTTACCTCGGACACGGGGAAACTCCTGAATGCTTTTCGCTGCGGCGGCTTGTCGTCTTGCGGTGCTGGGCGAGGGGCTCGCTGGGGCTCGTGCGTCATGAACGACTGCCCGGAGCACCGCGTCGATCACGGTGCCTCCGTGCGGCGCTTCTCAGCCCGCCGGGCACCCTCGCCATGGCAACCGCAACAGTCTACCCGAGATGATTACGCGCCTGACGGCAGTCCCCGCCTCACCCGCTACCAGGAGCGAAAACACCCAGCGGTACGCGGGGCGACCCCCGCCCGTCCCCGCCGCGGCGCGCGCCGGCAGCCGCGAACCCCGGCTGGGACGCGTGTTTGGCAGCCGCGAACCCCTGGCGGGACGCGTGTTTGGCAGCCGCGCGCCGGCCGTGGGACGACGGCCGGCGCAGCGGGCTCAGGTCAGCTCAGGCCGCCGAAGAGGGTCGTCACCGAGCCGTCGTCGAAGACCTCCCGGATCGCCCGGGCCAGCAGCGGCGCGATCGACAGCACCTTGATCTTGTCGAGCTGCTTCTCCGGCGGCAGCGGTAGCGTGTTCGTCACCACCACCTCGGTGATCGGGCTGTTCTTCAGCCGCTCGGTCGCCGGGTCCGACAGCAGCGCGTGGGTCGACGCCACCACGATCTCCGCCGCACCCGACTCCCGCAGGATGTCGGCGGCCTTGGTGATGGTCCCGCCGGTGTCGATCATGTCGTCCACGATCAGGCAGACCCGGCCCTCCACCTCGCCGACCACCCGGTTCGCCACCACCTGGTTCGGCTTCAACGGGTCCCGCGTCTTGTGGATGAACGCCAGCGGGCAGCCACCCAGCCGATCCGTCCACCGCTCCGCCACCCGCACCCGACCCGAGTCCGGCGCCACCACCGTCATCGGCCGCCCGGCGAACTTACGCTCCACGTACTCGGCCAGCACGTCCATCGCGAACAGGTGGTCGACCGGGCCGTCGAAGAAGCCCTGGATCTGCGCGGTGTGCAGGTCCACCGTGAGGATCCGGTTCGCGCCCGCCGTCTTCAGCAGGTCCGCCACCAGCCGCGCCGAAATCGGCTCCCGGCCGCGGTGCTTCTTGTCCTGCCGCGAGTACGGGTAGAACGGCAGAACCACGGTGATCCGCTTGGCCGACCCACGCTTCAGGGCGTCGATCATGATCAGCGTTTCCATGATCCACGTGTTGACCCCGTGCGTCACGGACTGCACCACGAAGGCGTCCGAACCGCGTACCGAATCCTTGAAGCGCACGAAGATCTCACCGTTGGCGAACTCGTACGCGTCGGCGGGCGTCGGCGCGATGCCGAGGACCTCACCGATCTCCCTGGCCAGCTCCGGGAAACCACGTCCGGAGAAGAGCATCAGGCTTTTGCGGTTTTCGGCGACGATGCTGCCCATGGGCCCGTCTGCTCCCGTTGCTCGGTGGTGCCCGGCTGCGGTGTGGGCCGGGGACTGTTTGGTTGCAGTATCTCCCCCACTGGACGGTCCACGAACCGCCTCGGTGCCCCCGTGGATTGCCTCACCTTCCCTTGCGGCCCACTACACTCCTGGCGCATCCTCCGCCGCGCGCCGGGCCCGCTCCGCCGCCTCCGCGGACGCCGTGCCGGCCCGCCTCCGGGCGACCCACCCCTCGATGCTGCGCTGCGGCGCGCGGGTCACCCCGAGCGCCCCCGCCGGCACGTTCTGGCTGATCGCGCTGCCCGCCGCGACGTACGCGCCCGGCCCCACCTCCACCGGGGCGATCAGGCTGGTGTCGCAGCCGATGAAGGCCGCTTCCCCGACCGTCGTGCGGTGCTTGTGCACCCCGTCGTAGTTCACGAAGATCGTCGCCGCGCCGATGTTGGCGTTCGCCCCGATCGTCGCGTCACCCACGTACGACAGGTGCGGCACCTTCGCGCCCGCGCCGATCTCGGAGTTCTTCACCTCGACGAACGTGCCAACCTTGGCCTTTTCGGCCAGCCTCGCCGCCGGCCGCAGGTACGCGTACGGCCCGACGCTGGCCCCCGCGCCCACCTCGGCGTCGACGGCGTGGCTGCGCAACACGGTCGCCCCCGGGCCGACCACCGTGTCGATCAGCGTCACGTCCGGGCCCACCACCGCCTCCGCGCCGACCACGGTCCCGCCACGCAGCTGCGTGTTCTGGTCGATCACCGCATCCCGGTCCACCGCCACCGTCACGTCGATCCAGGTCGTCGCCGGGTCAAGGATGCTGACCCCGGCACGCATCCAGCCCTCGTTGATCCGGTCGCGCAGCAGCCGGCGCAGCGCCGCCAGCTCGACCCGGTCGTTGCAGCCGAGCGTCTCGGCATGGTCGGTGGCCACGTGCACCCCGACCGGCTCACCGGCGGAGACCAGCAGGGCGAAGACGTCGGTCAGGTACTCCTCGCCCTGGTCGTTGTCGGTGGAGAGCTTGCCCAGCGCGTCCCGCAGCCGCACCGCGTCGAACGCGTAGCTGCCGGCGTTGATCTCCCGCAGCGCCCGCTGTTCGGCGGTGGCGTCGCGCTCCTCGACGATCTGCCGAAGCCGGCCCGTCTCGTCCCGGACGATCCGGCCGAGCCCGGTCGGGTCGGGCACCTCGGCGGCGAGCACGGTCGCGGCGGCCCCGGCACCCTCGTGCGCGTCGACCAGCGCGGCGACGGTCTCGGGGCGCAGCAGCGGCACGTCCCCGTTGATCACCACCACGGTTCCCACGACGTCGGCGACGGCGTCGAGCGCGATCCGGACCGCGTGGCCGGTGCCGCGCTGCTCGGCCTGAAGCACCGGGGTGGCCTCCGGGGCGACCTCGGCCAGGTGCGCCCGGACCTGGTCCGCGCCGTGGCCGACCACGACGACCGTCCGGTCGGCGCGCAGCGGCCCGGTGGCGGCGAGCACGTGGCCGAGCAGGGTCCGGCCGAGCAAAGGATGCAGCACCTTGGGCAGCGCCGACTTCATCCGCTTGCCCTCACCAGCGGCGAGCACGATGACGGTGCGGAGGTGGGGCTGGGACACGACGTGGCTCCAGTCGGGACGGCGACAGTCTCGCGGCCATGCTAACCACGCAAGCACGGCGACACAGCGAAAGCTCCCGGGAGAGGATTCGAACCCCTATAATCAGGACCAAAACCTGACGTCCTGCCATTAGACGACCCGGGACGGTCTAAAACGGACAAACAAATCGGTGGGCCGGACCACTACACCTTAGCGCCCCGCAGCTTCCGCGCCAGCGCCCATTCTGGCCATGATCCCTGTGATCTTCCAGTAGAGCCGTCGCGATCTGGGCACCTCGACGGTCAGGCAGCCCCGGTGGCCACCGCCGGCGTTCTCGGTAGCCATCGCCGGCGTTGTGGCGGACCGTCGCGCACCGGTGTCGCTTGAGGGAGGTGGGCCGGGCCGTACGACACCGCACGCATTCATGCCGGAAACTGTTTCGTGCTTTCCACGGCCCCCTAAGTTACGGTGACGTAGGCGTAACTTCGTGATCACCGCGTCCCACTGCGAGGTGCCATGCCGTCCGTACTGACCGGGTCCCACCCCGCCGGCCCGAAACCGCTCACCCAGGGTCCCCAGTCGCGCGGCATCCTGGTCGCCCTGTGGGCGTTCGTGGTCATCCCGTTCCTGGCCCTGGTCGCCGCGATCCCGGTCGCCTGGGGCGGCTGGCTGGGCTGGACCGATGTGGCCGTGGCCGGGTTCTGGTACGTCGTCTCCGGGCTGGGCATCACCGTCGGGTATCACCGCTACTTCACCCACGGCTCCTTCAAGGCACGGCCATGGCTGCGGGTGGTGCTGGCGGTCGCGGGTTCCTTCGCGGTGCAGGGCGAGATCATCCAGTGGGTCGCCGACCACCGGCGCCACCACGCCTTCTCCGACCTCGACGGCGACCCGCACTCGCCGTGGCGGTTCGGCGAGAGCGTCCGGGGGCTGGCGAAGGGGCTGTTCCACGCGCACGTCGGCTGGCTGTTCGGCCGGGAACTGTCCAACCGGGAGCGATTCGCTCCGGACCTGCTCGCCGACCGGACGACCCGCCGGGTGGACCAACTCTTCCCGGCGCTGGTAGTGGTGACGATGCTCGGCCCGGCGCTGATGGGTGGGCTGCTCAGCTGGTCGTGGCGGGGCGCGCTGACCGCGCTGTTCTGGGGCGGGCTGGTGCGGATCTCGCTGCTGCACCACGTGACCTGGTCGATCAACTCGGTCTGCCACGTCTACGGCGAGCGCCCGTTCGCGATGCGCCAGGGTGACCGGGCGGCCAACTTCTGGCCGCTGGCCATCCTGTCGTTCGGCGAGAGCTGGCACAACCTGCATCACGCCGAACCGACGAGCGCCCGGCACGGGGTGCTGCGCGGGCAGGTCGACATCTCGGCCCGGGTGATCTGGCTGTTCGAACGGGCCGGGGCGGCGTGGGCGGTGCGCTGGCCGAAGCCGGAGCGAATCGCGGCCAAGCTGACCCGCCCGGAGCCGGCGCAGCGGGGCCGGCGGCGGTAACGGGCCGGTCGGGTCGGCCGCGGCCTGGCAGGATGGCCGGATGACCGACGACGGCGGCGCGACCAACGACGGCGGCAGCATCCCACGACAGGGCGTCACCGAGCGCCGGCAAGGTGACGACATGGCAGATGGTCCGGTCAGTGCGGGCGGTGCTCGTGAGCGGCGACGCACCGCGTCGGCGGCGGGCAAGCCGCCGTCGCGGGTGCGGATGTCGGCGGCCCAGCGGCGCGAGCAGTTGATCTCGATCGGCCGGCAACTGTTCGCCGAGCGCGGCTTCGACGCCACCTCGATCGAGGAGGTGGCGGCGCGGGCCAAGGTCTCCAAGCCGGTGATCTACGAGCACTTCGGCGGCAAGGAGGGGCTCTACGCGGTGGTGGTGGACCGGGAGGTCCGGGCCCTGCTGGACCGGATCACCACGGCACTTACCGCCGGCCACCCCCGGGAGCTGCTGGAGCAGGCGGCGATGGCCCTGCTGGGTTACATCGAAGAGGAGACCAGCGGGTTCCGCGTGTTGGTCCGGGAGTCGCCGGTTATGTCGGCGACGGGCAACTTCAGCAGCGTGATGAACGACGTCGCGCACCAGGTCGAGCACATCCTGGGTGCCGAGTTCAAGACCCGGGGGTACGACCCGAAGCTGGCCGAGCTGTACTCGCAGGCCCTCGTGGGCATGGTGGCGCTGACGGGGCGCTGGTGGCTGGAGGTGCGCAAGCCGCGCAAGGAGACGGTGGCCGCGCACCTGGTCAACCTGGCCTGGAACGGGTTGTCGCACCTGGAGGCGAAGCCGACGCTGATCACGGTTCGGGGCCGCTGACCGGCGTCGCCTCCCCCTGCACAGGCCGGGGGTCAGCGGCTGCCGGGGACGGGGGCGCGGCGGTGCCGGCTCTCGGCCTCCGCGTGCTCGGTCGGGCCGACCTTGTCGTAGAGGCCGGTGGCGAGCAGCACCAGCCCGAACAGCAGCGACACGATGACGGTTGACATCGAGAAGTTGAGGAAGTTCGCCGAGGTCTGCAGGACGGCCATCATCAGGATGCCGGTGACGAGGAAGACCGCGCCGGCGGTGAGATTCATGTAGTGGCCGAGGTTGCTGCGCCGGGACGCCCCGATCAGCAGCACGGTCCCGAAGCCCACCGAGGCGAGCGAGAACGCGAGGTTGGTGCGGAGCCCGAGGACCCAGTGGCTGCCCCGGTCGAACAGGCCCTCGCCCCAGGTCTCGGCCACGCCCCACACGCCGAAGAGCAGGATGTAAAGCCCGATCAGCCCGGCGAGGAACCGGTAGAGCGGCCGGGCCGGGTGGTTGACCGGAAAGTGCGCCATGACCCCTCCATCCGATTGTTGCCATTCGGAAGGATTGTCACCCCGCCGGCCGCCGAACGCGGGCCGAACCGCCGCAGCGGGGGTCGGCGGGTGCCGCTCCCCGCTGCGGGTCGATCAGAGGACGAGCCGGGCCTTCTGCCAGGCCTCCTTCTCCTCGTCCGTGCCGACCTTGCCGTACATGCCGGCCATCAGCAGGACCAGGGAGAGGGTCAGCACCACGACGTCGGTGGTGATGGTGAAGTTGAAGATGTTGGCGTCGGTCCGGAGGAAGGCCAGCTCGGCCAGGCCAAGGACCATGAGGGCGTACGCCATCCACTGGTTGATCGCGACGTCGAGGTTGCGGCCGATCACGGTGCCGGCCAGGATCGTGATGCCGAGCACGAGGCTGAGCAGTGCGAATCCGAGGTTCGTCCCCTGGCCGAGCACCGCGGTGTCATCCTGGGCGAAGAGGTCGTCGCCGGCGCTTGCGACGAGGCCGAGCACTCCGAAGGCCAGGAAGTACAGACCAACGAGCCCGCCGATCGCCCGGTAGATCGGCCGCGCGGGGTGGTTGACGGGGGTGTGGGCCATGTCTGAGTCTCCAAGACCGTGCGGGTGAGGGGTCGCCTGCGATTGTCCCGCACGGCGGGCTGTGACGTCGCACACCCCCCACCCGGTTGCCCTGTCAGCCGCCGGGCACCTGCTCGGCGAGGGCCAGCCAGTTCTCCTCGACCTGTTCCCGTTCGGCCCGGACGTCCTTGAGCTGGGCGTCCAGCTCGGCGACCCGGGCGTAGTCGGTGGCGTTCGCGGCGAGCTGGTCGAGGAGGATGGCCTCCCGCTGCTCCAGCTTGGC
Source organism: Micromonospora sp. KC207 (assembly GCF_004348615.1). Taxonomy (NCBI): domain Bacteria; kingdom Bacillati; phylum Actinomycetota; class Actinomycetes; order Micromonosporales; family Micromonosporaceae; genus Micromonospora; species Micromonospora sp. KC207. The sequence continues at coordinate 6,134 of NZ_SMKJ01000168.1, read as the reverse complement.
GATCTGGCGTTCGAGCCGGGAGAGTTCCTTCTTCGCCTGCCGTGCCTCGGCGGCGGACATGCCGCCTGCGGCCGCGGCGGCCGGCATGCCGTCGGCGGGGGGCCCGGCGGGAGCGACCGGGGCGGCGGGCTGCCGGTCGGCGGCGCGGGCCAGGTACTCGTCGACGCCGCCGGGCAGGTGCACGAGCCTGCCGTCGCCGAACATCCCGTACGCGGTGTCGGTGACCCGTTCGATGAGGTACCGGTCGTGGCTGGCCACGATGATCGTGCCGGGCCAGGAGTCGAGCAGGTCCTCCAGGGCGGCGAGGGTGTCGGTGTCCAGGTCGTTGGTGGGCTCGTCGAACAGCAGCACGTTGGGCTCGGCGGCGAGCAGCCGGAGCATCTGCAGGCGGCGGCGCTCCCCGCCGGAGAGGTCACCCACGGGCGTCCAGAGCCGGCGGTCGTCGAAGCCGAAGACCTCGGCGAGCTGGGCGGCGGAGACCTCCCGGTCGCCGAGCTGGACCCGGCGGGCGACCTCCTCGACGGCTTCGAGGACGCGCAGGTGGCCGGGGAGCTCGGCCAGCTCCTGGGAGAGGAACGCGGGCCGGACGGTGGAGCCGGTGGCGAACCGGCCGCCGTCGGGGCGGATGATGCCGGCGAGCATCCGCAGCAGGGTGGTCTTGCCGGCGCCGTTGCGGCCGAGGACGGCGATCCGGTCGCCGGGGCCGACCTGCCAGGTGGTGTCGTGCAGGATCTCCTTGGGGCCGGCGTGCAGCCGGACGTGCTCCAGGTCGTACACCTGCTTGCCGAGCCGGGCGGTGGCGAGCCGTTGCAGCGACATGGTGTCGCGCGGCGGCGGTACGTCGTCGATGAGCGCGTTGGCCGCGTCGATGCGGAACTTCGGCTTGGAGGTACGGGCGGGCGGGCCGCGGCGCAGCCAGGCGATTTCCTTGCGGAGCAGGTTCTGCCGGCGGGCCTCGGTGGCGGCGGCGACCCGTTCCCGCTCGGCGCGGGCGAGGGTCCACGCGGCGAAGCCGCCCTCGTACGCGCGGACGGCCTGGTCGGCGACCTCCCAGGTGGTGGTGCAGACGGCGTCGAGGAACCACCGGTCGTGGGTGACCACGACGAGGGCGCCCCGGCGGCCGACGAGGTGCTTCGCGAGCCAGTCGACGCCGCCGACGTCGAGGTGGTTGGTGGGCTCGTCGAGAATGAGCAGGTCGGACTCGCGGACCAGCAGCGCGGCCAGCGCCACGCGGCGGCGCTCGCCGCCGGACATCGGGCCGACGGGCTGGTCGAGGCCCAGGTGGGGCATGCCGAGGCCGTCGAGGATGGCCCGGACGCCGGCGTCGCCGGCCCACTCGTGCTCGGCGCCCATGCTCTCGCCGAGCCAGGCGGTGCCGAGCACCACGTTCCTGACGGTGGCCTCGGGGGCGAGGGTGAGCGCCTGCGGCAGCCAGAGGACGCGCAGGTCGCGGCGGTGGGTGACCCGGCCGTCGTCGGGGTCCTCCTGCTTGGTCAGCAGCCGCAGCAGGGTCGACTTGCCCGCCCCGTTGAGGCCGACCACGCCGATCCGGTCGGCGTCGTCGAGGCCGAGCGAGACGTCGGTGAGCAGCGGCCCGGCGGCGCCGTAGCCCTTGGACACCCGGTCCAGGTTGACGATGTTGGCCACTACCCCACCTCCCATGATCAAGGCGTCCCGGTGCCGGCGGGCACCTGGGGACGCCTGACCCCAAGGGTACGCGGGCGCACCCGACCCGCCTTGGGGGCGGGGCGGGTGCGGGTGGCTCAGCCGATCCGGGCGCCGGCCACCGGGCCGTGCGCGGTGCGCGCCTCGCGGCACACCCCGGCCAGCTCCAGTTCGCCGGCGATCCGCTCGGCGTCGGCGGCGTCGGCGGCGAGGAAGACACAGGTGGGCCCGGAGCCGGAGACGATGCCGGCGAGCGCCCCGGCGGCCTCGCCGGCCTTGAGGGTGGTGGCCAGCGACGGGCGCATGACGAGTGCGGCGGCCTGAAGGTCGTTGCCGAGGGTGGCGGCGAGCACCCGGGGGTCGCGCTGGCGCAGCGCGGCGAGCAGCTTGTCGGTGCTGCCCAGCGGCGGCCCGGCGGCCCCGGCGTCGCGCAGCCGGTCGAGTTCGGCGTACGCGGCGGGGGTGGACAGGCCGCCGTCGGCGATGGCGACCACCCAGTGCCAGGAGGTGGGGCGGGCCAGCACGGGGCTGACCGCCTCGCCCCGGCCGGTGCCCAGCGCGGTGCCGCCGTGGATCAGAAACGGCACGTCGGAGCCGAGGTCGGCGGCGATCCCGGCCAGTTCGTCCCGGGACAGCCCGGTGCCCCAGAGCGCGTCGCAGGCGACCAGGGCCGCCGCGGCGTCGGCGCTGCCGCCGGCCAGGCCACCGGCGAGCGGGATCTGCTTGCGCAGGTGCAGCCGGGCGTGCGGCAGGACGCCCGCGTACCCGGCGAGGGCGTGGGCGGCCCGGATCACCAGGTTGGTGTCGTCCAGGGCCAGCTCGCCGGTGCCCTCGCCCTCCATGGTCAGGGTGAGGGTGTCGCCCCGGCGGGCGGTCAGCTCGTCGTGGATGGAGATGGCGTGATAGACGGTGTTCAGCTCGTGGTAGCCGTCGCGGCGCAACGGGCCCACCCCGAGGTGCAGGTTGACCTTGGCGGGGACCCGCACCCGGACCGGGCCGCTGGCCCCGCGCCGCTGCTGGTCGTCATCGTCGTCCGGTCGCCAGGCCTCGGTCACGGGACGATGCCCCGCAGGCGCAGGCGGATGTCGAACGGCTCGGTCACGATCAGCTCCTCGGCGGGGTCGGCGGCCGGCTCGGACCAGCCGTCAACCAGGTCGTACGCGCTGCGGGGTCCGGGCACCGCGCCAGCCTACTGCGCTGCCGGCGTGCCGGTCGGAGCCGACGCGGCGATGGCGGCGAACTGCTCGACGGTGAGCGACTCCCCGCGGGCGCCGGGGTCCACCCCGGCGACGGTGAGGGCAGCGGCGGCCCGGTCGGCCCCGCCGGCCCAGCCGGCGAGGGCGGCCCGCAGGGTCTTGCGGCGCTGCGCGAACGCGGCGTCGACGACCGCGAAGACCCGTTCCCGGGGCACCTCGGGGCGGGGCGGCTCGCGGCGGGTGAAGGCGACCAGCCCCGAGTCGACGTTCGGCACCGGCCAGAACACGTTGGGTGGGACCCGGCCGGCGGCGCGGGAGTGGGCGTGCCAGGCGAGCTTGACCGACGGGATGCCGTAGACCTTGGAGCCGGGGCCGGCGACGAGCCGGTCGGCGACCTCCTTCTGCACCATCACCAGGCCGTGTCGCAGGCTGGGCAGCGCGGCGAGCAGGTGCAGCACCACCGGAACGGCCACGTTGTACGGCAGGTTCGCCACCAGGGCGGTCGGCGCGGGGGCGGCCAGCTCTGCGGGATCGATCCGCAGCGCGTCGGCGCGGTGCACGGTGAGCCGGCCGGCGTACGGGCCGGCGTGGCGGGCGGCGGTCTGCGGCAGCGCGGCGGCCAACGTCGGGTCGATCTCGACGGCGTGGGTGTGGGCGGCGGCCGGGAGCAGGGCCAGGGTGAGGGAGCCGAGACCGGGGCCGACCTCCAGGGCGACGTCGTCCGCGGCCAGCCCGGCGGCGGCGACGATGCGGCGGACGGTGTTCGGGTCGTGCACGAAGTTCTGGCCGAGCTTCTTCGTCGGGTGGACGCCGAGGCGGGCGGCGAGGTCCCGGATCTCCGCCGGGCCGAGCAGGCCGGCGGTCACCACGGGCCGAAGGCGCGTTCGGCGTTCGCCGACAGCGCGGCGCAGAGCGCGTCGAGATCCGCGCCGGTGGTCGCGGCCAGCGCACGGACGGTGAGCGGGATCAGGTACGACGCGTTGGGCCGCCCCCGGTGCGGGGTGGGGGTGAGGTACGGGGCGTCGGTCTCGACCAGGAGCTGGTCGAGCGGGGTGAGCGCGGCGGCCTCGCGCAGCGCGGTGGCGCTGGCGAAGGTGACCGTGCCGGCAAAGCTGAGCAGGTACCCCCGGCGGACGCACTCGCGGGCGAAGTCGGCGTCGCCGGAGAAGCAGTGCAGGACGACGGTGTTCGGGGCGCCCTCGTCGTCGAGAATCCGCAGCACGTCGGCGTGGGCGTCCCGGTCGTGGATGACGAGGGTCTTGCCGTACCGCTTGGCGATGCCGATGTGGGCGCGGAAGCTCTCCTCCTGCGCGGCCCGGCCCTCGTCGCCGGTGCGGAAGAAGTCCATCCCGGTCTCGCCGATGCCGCGCACCCGGTCGCGGGCGGCGAGCGCCTCGACGGCGCGCAGCGCCCCGTCGAGGTCGGCGAGGCGGGGTGCCTCGTTGGGGTGCAGCGCGACGGTGGCCAGCACCGCCGGGTAGTGGTCGGCCGTGTCGGCGCTCCACGCCGAGGACGCGACGTCGACGCCGACCTGGACGAGCCGGTCCACCCCGGCCTCGGCGGCCACCGCGACGGCCGCCGCGATCGGGTCGTCGGCGGTGGCGTTGCCGCCCGCCCCGCCGGCCGGCACGCCGGCCTCGGTGACGGTGATGTCCAGGTGGGTGTGGCTGTCCGGCACGGGGCCGGGCAGCGGCTCGGGCGCGGGCGGGAACTCGCCGGCCCGGCGGGCGGCCCGCTGCCGGCGGGGTTCGGTCGACTCGGTCATCGCCGCCAGCATCACACACCGCGGGTCGGCCCGGTCCGCCACCCGGCCCTTCCCCGCCACCCGGCCCTTCCCCGTCGCCTCACCCGACTCCTTACGGGTGCGCGGCCGGGGGACGGGGAGCGCGTTGACCGGGTGCCGCTCACCGGACTGTCACCGGCCGTTCACCCGTCCGGAATGCGGCGCGCCTAGCGTCGCCGGAGTGAGCGTCGCCCCCGAGGCCAGTGGAGCCGCCGATGGGCGCACGGGGCTGCGCGTGACGTACGGCGGGGTCGCGTACCCGGCCGAGGAGATCGCCCGGGGCGCGGCGTACGAGTTGTTCAGCGCCGAGGAGGCGCCCGGCTTCGAGTGGGCGCCCCGGCCGGGGGTGGCGCTGCCCTGGCGGAGGTTCGCGCACGCCAGCGAGGTCGACGCGGTGCGCGGAGCGGCCGAGCCGACCGAGGAGCCGGACGCCCCGCTGCTGGTGCCGCTGCACCGCGAGCGGGGCTGGCCGCAGGTGCAGCGGCTCAGCCAGCAGCCCGCCTCGGCCGGCGAGCCGACGCTGGCGGCGATCCGGGCGTCCGCGGTGATCCGGCGGGGCACCCGGATGATCAAGGTGCTCTCCGCCCGGCAGCTCGCCGGGTACGCCCGGGGCTGGCTGCCGCGCGGCTTCTGCCACCGCGAGCACGACGTGGCGCACCTGCGTACGCCGGCGGCCCTGGCGGTGCTGCGCACCGACTCGCCGGGCGGCCGGGACGAGCTGGAGGTGGCGTACGCGCTGCGCTGGCGGGCCGCCGACCCGGCCGACTACGTGCTGCCGGTCGGCGCGGAGCACCGGGGGTTGACGGCGCTGCCGCCCCGGGACCGGCTCGGCCCACCGGTGCTGGGCACCGGGTTCGTGCCCAGCGAGGCGCAGCTCGTCCCGGAGTTCGTCACCCGGGACTTCGCCGACCTGCCGATGCCGGCGAACGCCACCCTGCTTGCCTACCCGGCGTCGGGGGCGGAGGTGGTCCTCTACAGCTACCAGGCCGAGCAGCGGGGCTGGCTGCGGATGGTCGGCCCGCAGTGGCGGCACCTGCTGGCGGGGGTGCCCGATCTCTCTCCCGACCAGGAGTGGCTGCCGACCGGGGAGGCGGCCCGCTCGACGCAGCTCGTCGGCGAGTACGCCGGAACCGTGTACGAGGCGGTCGCCGACCTGCCCAGCGGGTTCCGGGTGCTGGCGATGACCCGGACCGCCCGGTATCCGGTGGAGACGGTGGCCCGCCAGCTGCGGCACGCCGCCTGGCGGGGCGTGCCCTGCCTGGTCCTGCGGGAGGAGGCCGGCTGGCTGCGGCTGCGGCTGACCCGGCCGGATCCGGACGCCGTGGCCACGACCGGGGCGCAGTGCCAGGAACGGGGGGTCTACGAGATTTGGGCCCCGGCGGTCGAGGTGACCGACGACCGGATGGTCAACGTCCCGTACCCGCTCTGACTGCCGGTCGTCGCGTGACCCGGTCCCGGCCGGCGGGGTCGGCGACGGGCGGCCCAGCCGG
>NZ_SMKJ01000167.1:0-15404 GCF_004348615.1 Micromonospora sp. KC207 | reverse complement strand
GGCCACAACCCACCCAGCCCAGCACGCCGGAACTGCAGCCGCTGCCGCCGTACGCGGAGTCGCACCTGCGGTCGACCGGCGGTGGCCGCTCGACGTACATCGAGTTCGTCAACGCCCGGCGCGAGCGGATCGTCGTGTACTGGCTCGACTGGAACGGCCGCCGCCAGCAGTACCGGACGCTGGGGCCGGGCGAGTCGTACCGGCAGCAGACCTACGTCGGCCACCCGTGGGTCGTCACCAACGATCGTGGCTGGGCGCTGGTCTGCTTCCAGCCGGAGTCCGAGACACGCAGGGCCGTGGTGCGCTGACCCGTCCGCCCGCCCCGGCGTCGCGACCCGGGCGTACGGGCAGGCGGGCCTGCCCTGGTACGGACATGCTCCTCCGCGCCCGCGTGTCCACGGCGGACGCCGCCTCGGGCGAGGGCCACCGGAGCGCGGTAACGCCCCGGCGGCCCTCGCCTCCGGCAGCTATTTCAGGAGTTTGTGTAGGCTCGCCGCGACCGTGAGCCCGGTGAGGACCAGGGCGACCAGGCCGGCAGCGGCACTCGCCGCCGGGCCCGCCTGAGCCCCGACGCTGATGAAGCTCACCGCTGCCGCCAACAGGCCGACCACGAGCGAGATGGGGACGATGGCCAGGTCGCGGACGGAGAGCAGGGGCCGGAAGCCGAGTCAGGGATTCTTTGTCAGATAACGAGGCTTTCTTGGGTGAGTCGCGGACGGGAGAGATCACGAATGCGCATCCCGAGGCTGGGCCGGTGCCCGCCGTGGCCGTTGCCGTATGCGACTTCCACTCGTTGCGCCTTCGGTGGGGCGGGTGAATCCGACAACCGGCACCTCGGACACATTCTTTGTGGTCTAGCGGTCCGTTTCCGCTTCGCGGCGTGTTCGTCCCGTGCGGATGACTGCGGTGGCTGCGAGTGTGACCAGGACGGTGCTGGTCAGGGCGGCGATGTGGATGCCGGTCAGGTAGGCGTCTCGCGATGCTTGGTCGGCGCCGACGGTGAGCGTGTGGGTTTCCGGTGTGTGGGAGCGGTAGACCACGGTGATGATGCTGCCGAGCACTGCGACGCCAAGCGCGCCGCCGAGTTGCGGGGCGGCGGAGGCCATCGCGGCTGCGGCGCCGGCCCGGTCGGGGGGTGCGGCGCCGATGGCGAGGTTGGTGGAGAGGGCCATCATCGGGCCGAGGCCGGCGCTGATGACGATTGCGCTGGCTACCACGGTGGCGAGTGAGCCGGCGGTGGCCAGGATGAGGTAGCCGGCGGCGGATACCAGCAGGCCGGCGCCGATGATGTGGGCCGCTGGGATCCGTCGGGCCAGCCGGGGCGCGGCCAGCGAGCCGCCGATCACCCCGACCGCGGGTGGAGCGGTCCACAATCCGGCCTCCAGCGGCGTCATATGAGCTGCAGGTATTGGGCGACGGCGAGGTTCGATGCCCACAGCACGCCGATGCCCAGGGCCAGCGTGGCGATCGATATCCGGATCACTGGCACGGTGAACAGCCGCAGTCGACGAACGGATCGGGGCGGTGCTGCCGGCGGACGAGTCCGGCCGCGGCGGCGGCTCCGGCGGCGATCGTGGCCGCGGCGACGACGACGGCGGCGGTGGCGCATGCGGCGGCCTCGGCGGTCGGCGGGCTGCGGTTGCACGACCTGCGGCGCTCGTACATCACGTGGCTGGTGACGGACGGCGTGCCGGTCGACGTGGTGCGGCGGGTGGTGGGGCACGAGAAGGCGTCGACGACGTTGGACCGGTACACGCCCGACGATTACGCCGACCGGGTGCGGCTGACGTTCGCTGACGATTCGCTGACTTTTTCGCCGTCGCCCCGTCCGGCCGACCCGGAAAACGCGCTTCACCTGGCTCGGAAGGGAACTGGAAAAGGGACGACCCCCGTCGGGGGGAGACGGGGGTCGTCGGGAGGTTCGGCTCCGGGGGGGTGTGAGCCGAACCGACTCAGCGGTCACGGGGGGTGCAACCGCCGAGGGTCTGCTGTCGCACGGCATGTGAATACTCGTCGTAAGCACAAGCATGCCTGAGCAGACCTGTATACGTCGAGTGGTGTCGCCTCCACTCCCTGCGAAATCGCGTTCGGAGAGTGTGATCGCCGTCACTGATGGCAGGGATGACGGGGTCGCCGTAGGGGCAGGACCGAAGTCCGCACCCCAGGCACCCGCCGACCATAGACCATCCGGATAGACTTTCGCGCCGTGGGCCGAAGTGCCGCTTTTTTTGATCTCGACAAGACCGTCATCGCCAAGTCGAGCGCCTTGGCGTTCGGTCGGCCGTTCTACCGGGACGGGCTGATCACCCGGCGGGACGTGGTGAAGTCGGCGTACGCGCAGCTGATGTTCCGGCTGGGCGGCACCGACGAGCAGACCATGGCCAAGACCCGGGACTATCTCGCCGCCCTGTGCAAGGGCTGGCAGGTGGAACAGGTCCGCCAGATCGTCGCGGAGACACTGCACGAGCTGATCAACCCGTACGTGTACGCCGAGGCGGCCGCCCTCATCGAGGAGCACCAAGCCGCCGGCCGGGACGTCGTGCTGGTCTCCGCCTCCGGCGAGGAGATGGTGCGGCCGATCGGCGAGTTGCTCGGGGTGACCGACGTCATCGCCACCCGCATGACGGTGGCGGACGGCCGGTACAGCGGCGAGGTGGAGTTCTACGCGGCCGGCCCGAGCAAGGTCGAAGCGGTCAGCGAGCTGGCCCGGCAGCGCGACTACGACCTCGCCGACTCGTACGCGTACTCCGACTCGGTGAGCGACCGGCCGCTGCTGGAGTGCGTGGGCCACCCGACGGTGGTCAACCCGGACCGGGCGCTGCGCAGGTTGGCCGCCGAGAACGCCTGGCCGGTACTGGAGTTCCGGCACCCGATCCCGCTGGGCCGGCGGCTGCGGGAGCGGCCGGCGGTGCCGGTCGCCGCGGCGGCGCTCGGTGTGGGCGTCGGGGTGGCGATCGGCATCGCCTGGTACGGCCGGCACCGCCGCACCCGCACCACCCCCGTGGCCTGACCACCCCGGCGGCGTCCAGCTGAGCCGGGGTCAGACCAGGCCGGGGTCCCGCGAGGGTGGATCAGGCTGGCAGGCCAGGCGGGCCGCTGGTCAGCCGGCGGCGAGGATCTCGTCACCGACGGCGGTGAGCTGGTCGGCGCCGAGCTCGACCGCAGCCAGGTAGTGCCGCAGCCAGGAGCGCAGCCCGTCCGGGGTGCCGGTGGCGAACGCCCCGGCCGCGCCGACGTACTCCGGTTCGCGCTCGCGGTGGCCGACGTCGACGCCGACCAACCCACGGGGGTCGAAACCGGTGGACATGAGGACCAGCCGGGCGGCTCCCCGGGCCACCAGCCCGGACGGCCCGGCGAACGGGCGCAGGTTGAGCAGCTCGCCGTGCACGACGGCGGCGAGCACCAGAGGGGGCGCGGTCGTGCCGCCGGCGACCAGCCCGGCGAGGCCGTCCAGCCGGGCGCCGACCACCGGGTCGGCCACCGGCCGCCCCAGCTCGTCGTCGGGTACGGCGTCCCGGGCTGCGAGCACGTGCAGCCGGGCGAGGACCTGCCGGGGTGCCTTCGGCCAGCGCTCGGCCAGTCCGGGCAGCGCCCCGGCCACCCGCAGCGCCCCCTGGGTAACCGGGTCGGTGAGGGTTCCGGCCCGGACGGACTCGCGGTCGTGGGCGTACCCCTCCAGGGCGGCACTGGCCACGGCGGACCGGAGGCTGACCTCGGCCGCGACCTGGCCACCGTGCCGGCGCAGCGCGCGGTGCCGCATCGCCTGGTCGACGCGGTCGCGGGCCCGCTCGACGGCGGCGGCGATGTCGGCGAGCGCGAGCAGCGGCGCGAGCGGGTCAGCGGTCACGCAGTCACGCTAGCGATCCCCGGGACGGTGGGTGAGAAGGGGACCCTTCTTTACCGTAGACGTTAATAAGGTGCCCTTCCTTACAGCTCGGCGCGTGGCGGGGGCCGCTCGGCGCGCGCGTCCTCCGGGAGCTGTCGCGGCCTCCGGCCGCCACGGCTAACCTCTGCGGGGGTAGGAGAGACGCAGGTCACGCAAGCGACGAGGGAGTCACGGCATGAGCGAGGCACTGGCCAACTTGCTGAACGAGACGCGGCAGTTCCCGCCGCCGGCCGAACTCGCCGCGAACGCAAACGTGACCGCCGACGCGTACGCCGAGGCCGCCGCCGACCGGCTGGCCTTCTGGGAGCGGCAGGCGGGGAGGCTGGTATGGGCGAAGCAGTGGGACCAGGTGCTCGACTGGTCGAACCCGCCGTTCGCGAAGTGGTTCACCGGCGGCCAGCTCAACGTGGCGTACAACTGCCTGGACCGGCACGTGGAGGCGGGCAACGGCGACAAGGTGGCCATCCACTGGGAGGGTGAGCCGGGCGACACCCGGACCGTCACGTACGCCGACCTGCACCGGATGACCTGCCAGGCGGCGAACGCGCTGACCGAGCTGGGCGTGGCGGCCGGCGACCGGGTGGCGATCTACCTGCCGATGGTGCCGGAGGCGGCGGTGGCGATGCTGGCCTGCGCCCGGATCGGCGCCACCCACAGCGTGGTCTTCGGCGGGTTCTCCGCCGACTCGCTGAGCAACCGGATCCAGGACGCGACGGCCAAGGTGGTGATCACCGCCGACGGCGGGTACCGCCGGGGCAAGCCGTCGGCGTTGAAGCCGACCGTGGACGAGGCGGTGGCGAACTGCCCGTCGGTGGAGCACGTGCTGGTCATCCGCCGCACCGGTGAGGAGGTCGCCTGGTCGGAGCGGGACCACTGGTGGCACGAGACGGTGGAGCGGGCGTCCGCCGAGCACGTCGCGCAGCCGTTCGACGCCGAGCACCCGCTGTTCATCCTGTACACCTCCGGCACGACGGCCCGACCGAAGGGCATCCTGCACACCACGGGTGGTTACCTCACCCAGGCGGCGTACACGGCGCACGCGGTCTTCGACCTGAAGCCGGAGACGGACGTCTACTGGTGCACCGCCGACATCGGCTGGGTGACCGGTCACTCCTACATCGTGTACGGGCCACTGGCCAACGGCGTCACCCAGGTCATGTACGAGGGCACGCCGGACACGCCGCACAAGGGCCGGTTCTGGGAGATCGTCGACAGGTACGGGGTGACCATCCTGTACACGGCGCCGACGCTGATCCGGACGATGATGAAGTGGGGCGACGACATCCCGGCCGGGCACGACCTGTCCTCGCTGCGGCTGCTGGGCAGCGTCGGCGAGCCGATCAACCCCGAGGCGTGGATGTGGTACCGGCAGCACGTCGGCCGGGGCGAACTGCCGATCGTGGACACCTGGTGGCAGACCGAGACGGGCGCGATCATGATCTCGCCGCTGCCCGGGGTCACCGAGGCCAAGCCGGGTTCGGCGATGACCCCGCTGCCGGGCATCGAGGCCGACGTGGTGGACGACCAGGGCCGGTCGGTGCCGAACGGCGGCGGCGGTTACCTGGTGTTGCGCGAGCCGTGGCCGTCGATGCTGCGCACGATCTGGGGCGACGACAACCGGTTCGTCGAGACGTACTGGTCCCGGTTCGAGGGGTTGTACTTCGCCGGGGACGGCGCGAAGAAGGACGACGACGGGCACATCTGGCTGCTGGGCCGGGTGGACGACGTGATGCTGGTGTCGGGCCACAACATCTCCACCACGGAGGTGGAGTCCGCGCTGGTGTCGCACCCCTCGGTGGCGGAGGCGGCGGTGGTGGGGGCGACCGACCCGACCACGGGGCAGGCGATCGTGGCGTTCGCCATCCCGCGCGGCTCGGTCGACACAACGGGCGAGGCGGGCGAGCAGCTGATCTCCGACCTGCGCAACCACGTGGCGCGGACGCTCGGCCCGATCGCCAAGCCGCGGCAGATCATGCTGGTGCCGGAGCTGCCGAAGACCCGCTCCGGCAAGATCATGCGCCGGCTGCTGCGGGACGTCGCGGAGAACCGGTCGCTGGGCGACGTGACCACCCTTCAGGACTCCTCGGTGATGGAGCTGATCTCCTCGGGGATGGGCGGCGGCAAGTCCGACGAGGACTGACGGCAGGCGTACCCCTCGGAGGGTGGCGGCCCGCGCAGGCCGCCACCCTCCGTTTCGGGTATCCGGATGCACCTACGTTCCGTAACGGTGGGATCTCGGTCAGTCGGGTGAGGGGTGCCGGTCTGAACGGACACAGGGGACGCCGCCCCCTGTTGGAAGGGTTGTTTCTCCTTTAGGTTCAGCCGCATCGGTCGGTTCGATGGGCGTCACTGTCATGCGCGCCGGCCGGTCTCCTCGCCCATGCCCGAGAAACGGAGCGGCATGCACACGATTCCGCAACGACGATCACGCCGACGCCTACTCGTCGCGCTGCCGGCCATCGCCCTCGCGGCCACGTCACTGACCGTGACGGGGACCGCGTCGGCCGAGACGTCCGGCCCGGTTCGAGCCACGATCGGGACGGACGAGCACTACATCAACTACGCCGAGCCCGAGGTGCAGCCGGACACCGCCGGCAAGGAGGTCAAGGGCGCCGACGGCGTGTACACCACGGCGGTGGACCGGGCCCGGGCGTACAACCGCAAGTACGCCGGCGGCAACCCGACGGCCGCGAAGCAGCTCGCGAAGCTGGAGGCCCAGTCGATCCGCACCGGGAAGAGCCCCCGGCGGATCAAGCAGGCCCCGAGCACCCAGACGGCCAAGCTGCTCACCCTGCTGGTGGAGTTCAACGACCAGGCCAACGACGACTTCACCGGCGTGATGGTGCCGAAGACGGTCTTCGAGGACCGGACGTGCGTCCCCGGCACGGTGCAGAACGGGCCGAAGCACAACAACATCCCGAACCCGGCGAGCCTGCCGCACGAGGACAACAACTCGATGTGGGTGCCGGACTTCTCGCCGTCCCACTACAACAAGCTGCTCTACACGACGAAGGGCATCACCGAGCGGGTCCGCACGGACCTGGAGGGGCCGGACGGCAAGAAGGGCATCAGCCTCGCCGGCCGGACCATGCACAACATGTACCTGGAGATGTCCAAGGGCGCGTACACGGTCGACGGGCAGGCCAGCCCGTGGATCACCGTGCCGCACTCCGAGGGCTGGTACGCGGCGTCGCGCTGCTTCCAGGACGAGAACGGCGACTGGGTCGCCGGCCGCGAGCAGGCCATGAACGGCCACCCGGACAACCCGGCCGGCGCGGGCCGGCTCGCCACCGACGCTATCGACACGCTGGCCGCCATGGACCCGAGCTTCCCGTGGGCCGACTACGACATCGAGGACCAGAGCGACCGCGACGGCGACGGCGACCTCTTCGAGCCGGACGGGGTCATCGACCACCTGGTGCTGGTGCACGCCGGTCAGGGCAAGTCCCGGGGCGGCGGCGCCGAGGGCGTGTACGCGGTCTGGGCACACTCCTCGACGGTTCCGGGCGGCTACACCATTCCCGGCACGCAGCTGCGGGTGTCGAACTACATCGTGCAGCCGGAGGACTCCGGCGTCGGTGTCTTCGCGCACGAGTACGGCCACGACCTCGGGCTGCCGGACCTCTACGACACGTCCGGCAACGCCGACTCCGACGTGGACTTCTGGGACCTGATGTCCTCCGGCTCGCACAGCGGCGAGATCTTCCAGGCGCTCCCCACCCACATGGGCATCTGGGACAAGTGGGTGCTCGGCTGGGCCGAGCCGGTGACGGTCGCCCCCGGCTCCGACCCGCGCACCATCCGGCTCGGGCAGACGTCCCGCACACCGGTCGGCACCGCCGACGGCATCAAGGTGGACCTGCCGGACAAGGTGATCACCCTGGCCACCCCGCACAGCGGTGGGAACATGTGGCACAGCGGCGCCGACCAGAATTGGGCGGACGTCAAGCTGAGCCGCGCGGTGAGCGTGCCCTCGGCCGCCGACGCGAAGTTCTGGATGTGGAACAACTACGTCATCGAGGAGGACTGGGACTACGGCTTCGTCGAGCTCTCCACCGACGGCGGGGCCACCTGGTCGGAGCAGAAGGTCTACGACGCGGCCGGCGCCGTGGTCACCACGCCGGACAACTACGCCGACCCGAACGGCCGGATGGCGGACTTCGGCGGTAAGAAGTACGGCCTGACCGGCTCCACCGGCGGCTGGCGGCACGACTACGTCGACCTGTCGGCGTACGCGGGGCAGACCGTGCAGCTGCGGTTGCGGCAGGCCACCGACGAGTCGTTCCTGGAGCGGGGCTGGTTCGCCGACAACTTCGCGGTTACCGGCGGCGGCACCACCACCTGGAGCGACGACGTCGAGGGCGGGGCGAACGGCTGGACCGCCACCGGCGGCAGCTTCACCGACACCACCGGCGGGGGTTGGAAGACCAACTCCGGCACCGAGGTCCGGGCGCACTACTACCTGGCCGAGTGGCGCAACTTCGACGGCTTCGACAAGGGCCTGAAGTACGCCTACGACACGGTGTACTCGCACGACGCGTGGAAGGTCGACCGGATCTCGTACAACGCCCCGGGCATGCTGGTCTGGTACCGCGACACGGCGCTCGGCGACGTCAACCACGTCACCGCGCAGCTGACCGCCCTGCCGAGCTACGGCGCCAAGGGTGGCCTGCTGATCGTCGACTCGCACTTCGACCCGTACCGGCGGCAGGGCACGGCGGCCGAGAAGGACCCGTCGGTGCTGGACAACCTGCCCAGCCGGCCCCAGTCGTCGAACGCGGCGTTCGGCCTGAAGAAGACGTACCCGTTCAACGAGTGCCTGGAGGCGGCGGACGAGCCGTACAGCGAGTACTGCACGAGCTTCCCGGCGCAGCCGGCGGTGCCGCAGTTCACCGACGCCAAGGGCTGGTACCCGGGCATCGAGATCCGGGACAACACGCCGTACGCCCGGGACAACGACGCCTCCGTGGTGCTGCCGTCACGCGGCAACGCGCAGTACACCACCCGGGTGGTCAACCCGGACGGCACCCCGGCGACCTCGTTCTACGGGGTCACCCTGGGTGGCGGGGCGATCGTGCTGGGCACCGGCAACCCCGGTGACGCGGGTGTGGGCTACGGGGTTTCGCTGACGGTGCAGCGGACCACGTGGGACAACTCGATCGCCACGGTGAAGGTGACCGCGGCGACGCCCTGATGATGGGCGGTAACTGATCGGAGGATCAGCGGAGGGGTCGGTGGCGGAGACGCCACCGACCCCTTCTCCTTTTGCGTCGGCAGCGCCGATCAAATTCGTCACTCCGATTCACCGCCGAGGAATCCGCGCTGATCGCGGCGCTGGAAGACTCGCCCAGATGTGACAGTGAAAAGCATTCTCAACAAGAGTTTGCAACAAATCGACACACGCGTCTTCCCACCCGTCCCGGGAGACTCTATGTTCACCATTGGTCCCACAAGTGGGACGACTCACCGGCTCCTACCCTTGTTGGGCCGGTTCCCTCACACCGGAGGTACCACGTGCGGAAAGTCGCAGTGGGTCTGCTCGGGCTTTCGTTGACGGCGACGGGCCTGGTGGTTACCACGACCGCCAACGCGGCGTCGACCGCGAAGCTCCCGGCCGCCGCCCCGACGGCCGTCGAAGAGGCCCCAGCGGATCACGATCTGCCGGACAAGCTCGAGGACAAGCGCCGCGCGCTTCGTCAGGAGGGCCTCAGCGAGGTCCTGTCCGGCCGGGCCAAGGCCCAGAAGATCAACGGCAGCACCGTCGTCAAGGTCGGCAAGACCGCTGGCGGCGGCGCATCCGCGGCCGGCGCGCGCAGCGCCAAGAAGGGCCAGAAGGACCAGTACGTCGAGCTGGCCCGGGAGCGGACCGACAAGATCTTCGTGATCCTCGCCGAGTTCGGCGACGAGCGGGACCCCGCCTACCCGGACAAGGACATGAACCCGGACATCACCGGGCCGTCCCGGTTCGACGGGCCGCTGCACAACGAGATTCCCGCCCCGAACCGGGCGGTGGACAACTCGACCGTGTGGCAGGCGGACTACAGCGCGGACTACTTCCGCAAGCTGTACTTCGGCACCGGGCAGGGCGACGAGTCGCTCAAGCAGTACTACGAGGCCCAGTCGTCCGGGCGCTACAGCGTCGACGGCATGGTCACCGACTGGGTGAAGGTCAAGTACAACGCCGCCCGCTACGGCCGTTCCGACGACCCGATCGCCGACGAGGACACCGGGAACCCGGCCAACGACCCGGCTGTCTGCGCGGACAGCGTCTGCCAGAACACCTGGGACCTGGTCCGCGACGCCGCCAACCAGTGGGTCGCCGACCAGAAGGCCAAGGGCCGCACCGACGCCCAGATCAAGGCCGACATGCAGTCCTACGACCAGTGGGACCGGTTCGACTACGACGGCGACGGCAACTTCAACGAGCCGGACGGCTACATCGACCACTTCCAGATCGTCCACTCCGGCGGCGACCAGGCCGACGGCGACCCGCACCAGGGTGAGGACGCCATCTGGAGCCACCGCTGGTCGGCGTACAACACCTCGCGCACCGGCCCGGCGAACTTCCCGATCGGCGGCACCCAGATCGGCAACACCGGCGTCTGGATCCGCGACTACACGATCCAGCCGGAGAACGGCGGCCGGAGCGTCTTCTACCACGAGTACGGCCACGACCTCGGCCTGCCGGACGACTACAACGTCCAGAGTGGTGGCGACAACAACAACGAGCACTGGACGCTGATGGCCCAGAGCCGGCTCGGCGCCAAGAACGACGACGGCATCGGCGAACGCGGCGGCGACCTCGGCGCCTGGAACAAGCTCCAGCTCGGCTGGCTCGACTACGAGGTGATCAAGGCCGGCCAGAAGAAGACCCTGGAGCTCGGCCCGCAGGAATACAACACGACCAAGCCGCAGGCCGCCGTGGTGGTCCTGCCGCAGCGGGAGTACACCTTCGACTACGGCGCGCCGTTCGAGGGCACCAAGCAGTTCTTCTCCGGCAACGACGACGACCTGGACAACACTCTGACCAGGGCGATCGACCTGACCGGGAAGACCTCGGCGGCACTGTCGCTCAAGGGCCGGTTCGACATCGAGTCCGGCTACGACTACCTCTTCTTCGAGGCGTCGACCGACGGCGGGGCCACCTGGAGCGCGTTGCCCGGCACCGTGAACGGCAAGCCGATCCCGCCGGTGTCCAACACCGACCCGACGCCGGGCCTCAGCGGCAGCAGCGGCGGCGAGTGGACCGACATCAACATCCCGCTCAACGCCCTGGCCGGCAAGAGCATCCAGTTCCGCTTCCACTACATCACCGACGGTGGCGTGGCCGAGGGCGGCTTCTTCGGTGACAACATCACCGTGACCGCCGACGGTCAGACGCTGGCCCGCGACGGTGCCGAGAGCGGCGCCGGCGACTGGGCGGCCAAGGGCTGGAGCATCGTCGAGAAGTCCTACACCCGGCTCTTCGACAACTACTACATCGCCGGCCACCGGTCGTACGTCTCGTACGACCAGTACCTGAAGACCGGCCCGTACTACTTCGGCTACGGCAACACCCGCCCGGACTACGTGGACCACTACGCGTACCAGGAGGGCCTGCTGATCTCGTACTGGAACCTCCGGTTCGCGGACAACGACACGTTCGTCCACCCGGGTGAGGGTCGCAACCTGATCATCGACTCCCGCCCGCAGCCGATCTACAACCTGACCGGCAACCCCTGGCGGGCCCGGGTCCAGGTGTACGACGCGCCGTTCGGCACGAAGAAGGCGGACTCGTTCACGCTGCACATCAACGGTCAGGCCCAGTACGTCCGGGGTCAGGCCGCGCAGCCGCTGTTCGACGACACCAAGCAGTACTGGTACCCGGAGCTGCCGAACCACGGCGTCAAGGTCCCGGCCACCGGCACCAAGATCAAGGTGCTGGAGCAGAAGGGCACCTCGATCAAGGTCAGCTTCTCCTGATCCACTGATCCACTGATCGACCGCTCCACCGATCGACCGCTCCACCGCGATGCCCGGGCAGGCCACCTGCCCGGGCATCGCCCTTTCCCGCCGGCACCGTTCTCCCGCGCCGGGCACGCCCTCCTCGCCCCAGGGCACCGTCCTCTCCGCCGGGAAGTCCCGAGCGCCGGAGCACCGGGACGGGCGGGGGCACCGGGGTCCTAGGCTGGGGCCATGACCGAGCAGCGCGGCGGGGCCGTCGACGAGTCCTGCGTCCTGACCGAGGGGCCGTGGACGCACCGGTTCGTCGGAGCCAACGGCACCCGTTTCCACGTCGTCGAGGCCGGCACCGGCCCGATGGTGCTCCTCCTGCACGGTTTCCCCGAGCACTGGTGGGCCTGGCACGATGTGCTGCCCGCCGTCGCCGACGCCGGGTTCCGGGCCGTCGCGGTCGACCTGCGCGGCTACGGGGCCAGCGACAAGCCGCCCCGGGGATACGACGGCTACACCCTCGCCGCCGACGTCGCCGGGCTGATCCGGGGCCTCGGCGAACGCTCCGCCACCGTGGTCGGCACCGGGGCCGGTGGCCTGATCGGCTGGACCGCCGCCTCGTTCCACCCGTCCCTGGTCCGCCGGCTCGTCGTGCTCGGCGCGCCCCACCCGCTGCGGCTGCGGGCCGCGATCTTCGCCGACCCGCGCGGCCAGTTCACCGCCTCCACACCGACCCTGAGGTTCCAGCTCCCCCGGTACGAGCACGTGCTCACCCGGGACGACGCGGCGGCCGTCGAGGAGATGCTGCGCCGCTGGGGCGGACCACAGTGGGTCGACGGCCCCGACTTCGCCGCGTACGCCCAGCGCTGCCGGGAGGCGATGCGCATCCCGCAGGCCGCGTTCTGCGCCCTGGAGGGCTACCGGTGGGCCTTCCGCTCGGTGCTGCGGCTGCACGGCTACCGGTTCGTCCGGCTGATGCAGAAGCCCCTGGTCACCCCGACGCTCCAGCTACACGGCGCCCTGGACGCCGCGTCCCTGCCGCGCACCGCCCAGGGCTCCGGCCGGTACGTGGTGGCCCCCTACGAGTGGCGGCTGCTGGACGGCGTGGGGCACTTCCCGCACGTCGAGGCGCGGGACGTGGTGCTCGGCGAGATCCTTCGCTGGGCGAAGTCCTGATTCCTGGTCAGAGCCGCTGCTCGCGCAGGTCGGCGACCTCGCCGGCCGGGGCCCAGCCCTGGTAGACCCCGAAGTCGAAGACCTCCAGCCCCATCGCCTGCGCCACGGGCCACCGGCCGCCCGTGTATTCGACCCGCAGCCAGCCGTCGTGCTCGGCGAGCACCACGAACGGCTGCCCCTGCCAGGTACAGGTGGTCCGGACGTACGTCAGCTCCTCCACCTCGGCCACCGGAAGCACCCGGACGTAACGGCCGGGGCGGACTTCCTCGAACCCGTCGCCGGGCTCCGGCTGGTAGAGCCGGACGTTGTCGCCGTCCGGGCTGGCCTGGTACTCCCGGCCCCGCCAGCGGGCCACGTAGCCGTCACGCATCAGTCCTCACCGGCCCGACGCCAGAGCAGCGCGTCCGTGTCCAGGACCGCGACCACCCGCTCGGTGCCGTCCGCGCCGATCCGCCACAGCTTCGCGCCGTGCGGCAGCCGGGCGCTGTCCACCTTGAACTCGGCCACCACGTCGCTGCTGTCCCCCGGCGCGAAACCGTTACCCCGGAACGGCGGGCGCTCGATCACCCACCCCTCCATGGCCCGCATGGCACCCTCGTTCTGCCCGCCGTACGGGATGCGGTAGAGGCTCGGTCGGTGCGCCGGCCAGCGCAGGACGTAGATCTCCTCCGCGTCCCGCGAGAACGGCGAGCCGGGGTGGCCCAGGCCGAGCGCGTCGTGCAGCTTGGCCGGGGTGTTCAGGTGGGCCAACTCGCTGGCCCGGTGCACGAAACCGGAGACCCGGTCGTAGCCGCGCTCCAGGTAGTAGGAGAGCTGGCTGGGCGCGACCGCCTTCTGCATCACCACCGGCTGGCTCGGATCGACCGGCGGCGGGACGTGCCGGGACGCGCCAGGCGACGCGCCGGCCGACGGCTGCGGTTCCGGCTCGCTCTCGACGTCGTCGCCGAGCCCCACGTCGGCGGCCCAGTTCGCCAGCGCGACGATTTGTTCCCCGGGCAGCTTCGCACCCACCGGCGTGTTCGGGTTGACCGCGAACGACCAGGCCTCGTCGGGCCAGCGACGAATCAGCTGGGCGAACTTCATCAGTACGGTTTCCACCGGCTCGACCACGTGGTCGGCCATCCGCTCCGGGGAGGTGTAGACCACCACGTACCGCTCGCCGTCCAGCCGCTCGGTCCGCCAGACGAAGCCCGGCTCGCCGGGCCGGCTGCCGTCGGCCGAGTCGGGTGCCGCCGGCAGCAGCACCCGGGCCAGCAGCAGGGTGGAGAGGAAGGCGTCGGTGCTGCCGGTACCGGCGGCGGTGGCGAGGTCCTCCTCGACGTCGTTGGCCGGCTGGAACTCGGGGGCGGGCGACGCCGCCGGCTCCGGGTCCGGGCGCCCGTCCGAGTCCGGAATGGCGCCAGCGGGCACGGCAGGCCCCGGCACGTCCGGCCCGGCCACACCCAGCTCGGGCAGATCCCGCCCAACCACACCCGGCCCAACCACGTCCGGCTGAAGCGCATCCGGCTCGGCCACACCCGGCTGAAGCGCATCCGGCTCGGCCACGTCCGGCTCGGGCACCCGCACGGGCGCGGCCGGACCGGTGGCGGCCTCCGGACCGGTCGGGGCGACGGGCTGGAAGAGGGAACCGACAGACGGGTCGGGCGCGGGCCGCGCCGCCAGGGTGAACAGGGACACCGTCGCCTCCGGCTCGGCGGTGTCGACGGGCGGGTCGGCGGCTGCGGGGCCGGTCAGGGTGATCGGCGCGGTCACCGGATCGGCAGCGGCCGGAACCATCGCCTCCGGCGGCACGACCGGCTCCGAGACGGGCAGGTCCCGGGCCTCGATGATCGTGCCCTCGATGACGATCGGCGAGAAGGACCGGCGGGGCGCGGGCGGCCCGGAGACCGGCTCGGCGATGGAGGCGGTCACCTCCTCGACAAGCTCCTCGACCGGTACGGGGCCGGGTGGCTCCGGGAAGGGCCGGGTCGGCTCCTCGTCGGCAGGCCCGGGGCGACGACGCGGGAATGCCTGCTCCGCCCCGAACCCCGGGCCGCGACGCGGCAGGGCATCCGCCGCCCCGACGCCGGTCACGCCGAAGGGACGGGTCGGCTCGTCCGCGCCCACGCCACCCGCCTGACCGAAGAGGTCGACCGTCGCATCGCCGGCCGCGGCGGAGGGACGGGTCGGCTTCTCGCCCGCCGCCACACCCCCGTCCACTCGGAAGGGACGGGTCGGCTCCTCGCCCGGCGGTACCGCCCGAAAGGCGCTGATCGGCTCCTCCGGCACCGTCCGGAGCGGCACCCCGGGCGGCGCGACGCCGCCGGAACGCAGGGGGCGGGTCGGCTCGTCGGGGGCCGCACCGGGGCTGTGCGCCTCGGCCGGCGACGTCGCCGGAGCAGCCCCGGCCGGCGTCATCGGCACCGTCGGC
>NZ_SMKJ01000166.1:0-15521 GCF_004348615.1 Micromonospora sp. KC207 | reverse complement strand
CCCCCGGCGGTCACGCCCCGACCTGCTCGGTCTGGACGGGGGCGAGGGCGGACAGGGCGGGGGCGATCCGCTCGGCGTCGCCGAGCACCACCGTGACCGCCCGGGCCGGGGCGAGGTAGCGCTGAGCCACCTCGGCCACCTCGTCGACGGTGGCCTTCGCCAGCCGGGCGGCGTGCTCGGCGAGGAAGTCCAGACGAAGCCCACTGCCGGCGTACGCGCTGGTCAGCGACGCCAGCCCGGCCTGGGTGGACACGCCGAGCTGGAGGGTGCCGAGGGCATACTGGCGGGCCTGCTCCAGCTCGTCCGGCTTCGCCGGAAGCGTGGCCAGCCGACCCAGCTCGTACATCGTCTCCAGCAGCGCCGGGCCCGTCACCTCGGTGGCGACCTCGGCGGCGGCGACCAGCACCGACCCGGCCACCGAGTGCTCGACCAGCGAGTACGGCCCGTACGTGTAGCCCTTGTCCTCCCGGATGTTCTCCACCCAGCGGGAGGAGAAGTAGCCACCGAAGACCAGGTTGGCCAGTTGCAGCGCGGCGTGGTCGGGGTGGGTGCGGGGTACCGCCGGCAGGGCGATGCGCAACGACGACTGCACCGAACCGGGCCGGTCGACCAGCAGCAGCGGGCCGGGCTCCAGCGGCGGGGCGGGCGGCAGCTCGGCGGTGTGGCCCGCACCGTCCCAGCACGCCAGGGCCTTCTCGGCAGCGTCCAGGGCCCGCTCCGGCTGCACGTCGCCGACCAGCACCAGCACCGCGTCGGCCGGGTGCACCCGCTCGGCGTGCAGCCGGCGTAGCGCCGCCGGCCGCACCGCGTGCACCTGCTCGGGTTCGGGGGTCTGCACCGCGTACGGGTGCCTGCCGTAGACCCGCCGCAGCAGGGCGGTGCGGGCCAGGTGGGCCGGCTGGCTCTGCGCCACCTGGATGCGGTCGACCAGCCGGTCCCGCTCGGTGCCGACCTCCTGACCCGGGTACGTCGCGCCGGTCAGCACGTCGGCCAGGATCTCCAGCATCCGGTCCAGCCCGGTGACCAGGCCGGCACCGGAGAGCATGAGCCGGTCCGGGTCGATACCGGCGGAGAGCCCGCCACCGACCGCCTGGAGCTCGGCGGCGATCTGCACGCTGGTCATCGACTTCGTGCCGGAGAGCATGGTCTGCGCGAGCATCGCCCCCCGGGCCAGGTGGGTCCGGCCGGTCGGCATCCACAGCCGCAGCTCCACCAGGGGGACGGCCGGGCGGCGCACGGCGATGACGGTCAGCCCGTTGCCGAGCCGCCGCTCGGCCTGCTTCGGCAGCTTCATCCTGCGGTTCGGCCCGAGCGGCGGCAGCATCCGCGCCCCGGCCCCGGCGGTGATCGTCACCTGGTGCCTCCCGCGATGACCTCGATGGACGCCCGGCGCTCCGGCCGCAGGGTGGCGGCGGCGGCCCGGACCTGTTCGTCGGTGACCTCGCCGACCAGCCGGGGCAGGTCGTTGAGCAGGCCCGGCTGGTCGCGCTGCTGCTCCAGCACCGCCATCCGCAGCGCCCGACCGAGCGCCGCGTCCGTGTCGCGCAGCAGGTGGGTGGCCATCCGGGCCTGGGTGCGGGCCAGCTCGCCGTCGGTCGGGCCGTCGGTGGCCAGCCGGTCCAGCTCCTCGTCGACGGTACGCAGCACCTTGTCGACGTCCCCGCCGGGTGGCAGGTGCGCCTGGAGCAACAGGGCGGTGGGGTCGCGCACGTCGAACGCGTCGCCCATGAACCCGACGTACCCGCCGAGGCTGGTGACCGCGCGGTCCCGCTGGACCAGCCGCTCGACCAGCCGGGACGCGTCGCCGTCGGTGAGCACCTCGGCGAGCACCACGTACGGCAGGTAGCCGGCGAAGTCGGTGATCGGGTCGGGCACCCGCCAGGCCGAGGCCACCGCCGGCAGCGGGGCCAGCGCGTCGGTGTACGACGAGCGCCGCTCGGCCGTCAGGTCGGGCTCGGCGAAGTCGGGGCGGTTAGGGGCGGGCCGGGCCGGCACGTCGCCGAAGTGCCGCTCGACCAGCGCGGTCGCCTCGGCCACGTCGACGTCCCCGCTGACCGCGAGGACGGCGCTGCCGCTGGCGTAGTACCGGCGGAAGAAGTCGGCCGCGTCGTCCACCGTGGCCGACTCCAGGTCGTCGAAGGAGCCGTAGCCGTCGTGCGCGTTGGGGAAGGTGTCGAACATGACCGGCGGCAGGGTCAGCCAGGGGAACCCGCCGTACGGACGGTTCAGCACGTTGACCCGGATCTCCTCCTTGACCACGTCGACCTGGTTGCGCAGGTTCTCCTCGGTCAGCCGGGGGCCGCGCATCCGGTCGGCCTCCAGGAACAACGCCCGCTCCAGGGCGTTGCTCGGCAGCGTCTCGTAGTAGTCCGTGTAGTCGTGGTGGGTGGACCCGTTGAAGGTGCCGCCGGCACCCTGCACGTGCCGGAAGTGGGCCAGCTTCTCCAGGTTCTCCGAGCCCTGGAACATCAGGTGCTCGAAGAGGTGGGCGAAGCCCGTACGCCCCTCGGGCTCGGAGCGGATGCCGACGTCGTAGACCACCGCCACCCCGATCACCGGGGCGCTGCGGTCGGGGGTGAGCACCACCCGCAGGCCGTTGTCGAGGGTGAACCGCTCGACCGGGTACTTCGTCGCTGGAATTCTGGATCTCCGCGCCGCCACGGGTCGACCCTAGCGCGTCGCCGCCCCGGGCAGCGGGGACCTCCCGCACGTCGGTGGGACAGTCGGGAGTTCACGGCGCGGATCCCATCATGTGGACCAGCCTTGACGCCGCCCGAAGCCTACCCCACCCTTCCTACCTAATAAGTAGGAATACTGCGGATTGGACAGACGATGAGACGGCTACCCTTCCGTCGGATGGTCGCCCTTGCCACCCTCGCCGTGTTGGGCGCGGCGACCCTGGGTGCCACCGCCGCCTGCGGCGCGGACGACGGCGCGGCCGCAGGCGGCTCCGGCCCGGTCACGCTCCGACTGGGCTACTTCCCCAACATCACCCACGCACCCGCGGTCGTCGGAGTGGAGAAGGGCATCTTCGCCGAGAAGCTCGGCAGCGACGTCACGCTGGAGACGAAGACCTTCAACGCCGGCCCGGCCGCCATCGAGGCCATCTTCTCCGGCGCGCTCGACGCGACGTACATCGGCCCCAACCCGACGGTGAACGCGTTCTCCAAGTCCAAGGGCGAGGCCATCCGGGTCGTCTCCGGCGCCGCGTCCGGCGGCGTGGCCCTGGTGGTCAAGCCGGAGATCACCTCGGTCGAGCAGCTCAAGGGCAAGAAGATCGCCACCCCGCAGCTCGGCAACACCCAGGACGTGGCGCTGCGCTACTGGCTCAAGGAGAAGGGCATGACCGCCACCAAGGAGGGCGGCGGCGACGTCAAGGTGGTCCCCCAGGAGAACGCCCAGACCGTGGACACCTTCTCCAGCGGGGCGATCGACGGGGCGTGGGTGCCCGAGCCGTTCGTCTCCCGGCTGATCAACGCCGGCGGCAAGGTGCTGGTCGACGAGCGCGACCTGTGGCCGGACAGGAAGTTCGTCATCACCAACCTGATCGTCTCCACCAAGTTCCTCAAGGCTCACCCGGACGTGGTGCGGAAGCTGGTCGAGGGGCAGGCCGCGGCGAACGAGTTCGTCAACACCAAGCCGGACGAGTCGCAGCAGGCCATCTCCGACCACATCGGCAAGATCACCGGGAAGCCGCTGGACGTGAAGCTGATCAAGCAAGCGTGGCCGACGCTGGAGTTCACCAACGACCCCATCGCCTCGTCGCTGAAGACCGGCCTGGACCACGCGGTCGCCGTGGGCCTGACCCAGCCGGTCAGCCTCGACGGGCTCTACGACCTGACCTACCTCAACGAGGTGCTCAAGGCCCAGGGCAAGCCCGAGGTCGCCCGGCCATGACGTCGACCAAGACGACGCCCCGCAGCGCAACCGGCTCGGTCGCGCTGCACGGCGTCACCAAGGTGTACGGGCAGGGCGAGCACGCCGTCCTCGCCCTGGACGGGGTCTCCCTCGACGTCGCTCCCGGCGAGTTCGTCTGCCTCGTGGGCGCCTCCGGCTGCGGCAAGAGCACCCTGCTCAACCTGGTCGCCGGCCTGGACCGGGTCAGCGGCGGGCGGATCGAGCTGGGCGACGGGGTCAACCCGGGCCTGATGTTCCAGGAGTCCGCCCTCTTCCCGTGGCTCACCGTCGAGGGCAACGTCGACGTGCCGCTGAAGCTGCGCCGCCTGCCCCGGGCGCAACGCCGGGAGCGGGTCGCCGAGCTGCTGCGCACGGTGCACCTGGCCGAGTTCGGCCGCAAGCGTCCACACCAGCTCTCCGGCGGCATGCGGCAGCGGGTCGCGCTCGCCCGCACCCTGGCCCTGGACACCCCGGTCCTGCTGATGGACGAGCCGTTCGGCGCGCTCGACGCGATGACCCGGGACATCCTGCACGACGAGCTGGAACGGATCTGGACCGAACGCAAGCTCACCGTGCTCTTCGTGACCCACAACGTCCGGGAGGCGGCGCGGCTCGCCGATCGGATCATCCTGCTCTCCAGCCGGCCCGGCCGGATCATCTACTCCACCCGGGTCGACGTGCCCCGGCCCCGACGCATCGACTCCCCGGAGATCGCGTCCATCGCCGCCGAGGTCACCGGCCGGCTTCGTACGGAGGTGGGCCGCCATGGCCAGTGACACGCTCGCCGACGCGGCGCGCGCCGACGCGGAAATCTCCGGGCTCGACGCGCTGGAGATCGCCGGCCGGCGCAAGACGACGACCCGGGCCGTCACCATCTGGGCCTCCACCTGGCCGAAGCTGGCCGCGCTCGCCATCGCCGTCGGAGCCTGGCAGGTCGTGGTGTGGGCGGAGGTCTGGCCGTCGTACTCGCTGCCCGGCCCCGGCACCGTCTGGCAGGAGCTGGTCCGGCAGGCCGGCGGGGCGCAGCTCTGGGACGGGCTGGCCACCACCCTGCGCCGGGCCGCCGTCGGCTACGTCTTCTCCGTCGGCGTCGGCCTGCTGCTGGGTCTCGCCGTGGCCCGGTTCCGGGTGCTGCGGGCGGCCATCGGTTCGATGATCACCGCATTGCAGACCATGCCGTCGATCGCCTGGTTCCCGCTGGCGATCCTGCTGTTCGAGCTGAGCGAGGAGGCCATCTTCTTCGTCGTGGTGCTCGGCGCGGCCCCGTCCATCGCCAACGGGGTGATCAGCGGCGTGGACTACGTGCCACCGCTGCTGCAACGGGCCGGACGCAACCTCGGCGCCCGGGGGCTCAACCTCTACCGGTACGTCATCGCCCCGGCCGCCCTGCCCGCCATCGTCGCCGGGCTGAAGCAGGGCTGGGCGTTCTCCTGGCGCAGCCTGATGGCCGGCGAGCTGATCGTGGTGGGCATCTCGCAGACCTCGCTCGGCGCCCAGCTGACGTACGCCCGGGAGCTGGCCGACGCGCCCTGGCTGCTCTCCACGATGATCGTCATCCTGGTCGTGGGGCTCGGGGTCGACGCCGCGTTCGGGGCGGCGGACCAGGCGATCCGCCGCCGCTGGGGCGTGCTGGACCAGACCGGGCAGTGACGTGTACGTCTCCGCGCGCAGCGACTACGCGCTCCGGGCCATGCTCGCCGTCGCCGTCGCCGCGGCCGACGGTGGCGGAACGACCGGCGACCTGGGCCACGCCCCCGCACCCGGCGGCGAGCTGGTCAAGGCGGCGGCCCTGGCCGAGAGCCAGGCCATCCCGCTGAGTTTCCTCCAGGGCATCCTGCTCGACCTGCGCCGGGCCGGGTTGCTTCTCAGCCACCGGGGCGCCGAGGGCGGCTACGCCCTGACCCGGCCGGCTGACGAGATCAGCGTCGGGGACGTGCTCCGTGCGGTCGGCGGGTCGCTCACCTCGGTGCGCGGCCTGCCGGCCGAGGTCGCCGGCTACCACGGGGTGGCCACCGGCCTGCGCGACGTGTGGCTGGCCGTGGACGGGGCGATCGCCACGGTGGTGGACCGGACGAGTCTGGCCGACCTGCTCGCCGCGAAGAGCCGGGAGCCGGCCGCCCGGGACGGGGCCAGGGCGACGGCCCGCCCGTAGCCGACCGGATCGGCGGAGCCTGACCGACCGTCACCTGTCCCGCGTCGGCCTGCCGCGGCCAACGCGGGACAGGCCGGTGCCCGACGGGCCGCGCGGAACAGGCCGGCCGCCGGCCGAACGGTGCGGGTTCAGCCGGCGGACCGGTCGTTCACTCCGATGACGGCACCGGTGAGCTGCGCGTCCGCCCCGTTCGGATTGTGCAGCCCCACCAACCCGGCCGGCGGCCGGGCGTTCCGGGTGGGGTGCCACGGCGAGAAGGCCGCCGCTGTGGCGAGCACCAGCCCCGCCCCCGCGACCGCCAGCACCACCAGCAGTTCCCGCACCGCCCCCGACTCGGCGTCGGCTGTCATGGTCGTCCTCCCCCCAGCCAAGGCCGGTCCCCACCGGCCCGTGTTCCCCCACGGCTAGCATCGTCCACCGCGCACGTGGACGACAGTCGCCGATCGGACTCGCGCGTGCCTGATTCCTGACTCAGGAAAATGGACCGGGTCGCACGCTGGCGGCCCTCCGGGCCGGCGGAATCTGGTGAGGCTGGAGCGGTCAGGCGGAACGCGGGCGGCGCGGGCGACGCGACCGGCCCGACGCGCGGTGCCCGGGACGCCGCCCCTCGGCACCCGCCGCGTCCCGGGCAGCCGGGGTGCCCCCCGGCACACCGGCGGAGTGGGGCGTGCCGCCGGGCGCGGCGGTGCCGTGGGAGGCGCGGCCCGAGCGGGAGCCCCGGCCGGCCGGAGCGGACCGCTGGGGCGGCGGGGCGACGACGGTCACCGGCACGCCGGACGGCTCCCGGGCGCCCGTGACCCGGGCCAGCGCCTCGTCGCCTGGGCGGACCTGGGTGGCCTGCGGCCGGATGCCGGCGGTGGCCATCAGCCGGGACACCTCCCGGCGCTGCTCGGGCAGGACCAGGGTGACCACCGTCCCGGACTCCCCGGCTCGTGCGGTACGCCCACCCCGGTGCAGGTAGTCCTTGGCCTCGGTCGGCGGGTCGACGTTGACCACCATGTCGAGGCCGTCGACGTGGATGCCCCGGGCGGCCACGTCGGTGGCGACCAGCGCGGTCACCTGGCCGGTGCGGAACTGCTCCAGGATCCGGGTGCGCTGCGGCTGGGACTTGCCGCCGTGCAGGGCGGCGGCCCGGACGCCCTTGGCCAGCAGTTGGCGGGCCAACCGGTCGGCGCGGTGCTTGGTGCCCATGAACAGGATGGTGCGGCCCTCCCGGGCCGCGATCCGGGTCAGGGTGGCCGGCTTGTCCTCCACCTCCACGTGCAGCACGTGGTGGGTCATCGCGGTGACCGTGGCGGTGCCGGGGTCGACGGAGTGCGAGACCGGGTCGGTGAGGAACCGGCGGACCAGCTTGTCCACGCCGCCGTCCAGGGTCGCCGAGAAGAGCATCCGCTGGCCGTCGCCGGCCACCTGCTCCAGCAGCTTGGTGACCTGCGGCAGGAAGCCCATGTCGGCCATCTGGTCGGCCTCGTCGAGCACGGTCACGGCCACCTGGTCGAGCCGGGCGTCACCGCGGTTGATCAGGTCGTGCAGCCGGCCAGGGGTCGCCACGACCACCTCGGTGCCGGCGCGCAGCGCGTCCGCCTGCCGCCCCAGCGACAGGCCGCCGACCACGGTGGCGACGCGCAGCCCGAGCGCCCGGGCGTACGGGGAGAGGGCGGTGGTCACCTGCTGGGCCAGCTCGCGGGT
The DNA here is from genome assembly GCF_004348615.1 of Micromonospora sp. KC207. Lineage (NCBI taxonomy): Bacteria > Bacillati > Actinomycetota > Actinomycetes > Micromonosporales > Micromonosporaceae > Micromonospora > Micromonospora sp. KC207. Next base: position 7,783 of record NZ_SMKJ01000166.1, on the reverse strand, counting down.
CGGCACCAGCACCAGCGCCAGCGGGCGCCCGGGCCGGGCGCGACGGCCGGCGGTGCGGTGCAGCAGCGGCAGCCCGAAGGCCAGGGTCTTGCCCGAGCCGGTGCGGCCCCGACCGAGCACGTCCCGGCCGGCCAGCGAGTCCGGCAGCGTCGCCGCCTGGATCGGGAACGGCTCGGTGATGCCCTGCGTGGTCAGCTCGGCGAGCAGTGCCGGTGCCAGGCCGGTGGCGGAGAAAGAGGGAACAACGGTGGTCATGCGGAAGCCTTCCTCGACGCGGCACGTGTCGAGGAAGTGCGCCGAGGCGGCGCTGTCGACCGGCGGACGGATCCGCCGGGACTCACAAGCACGAACCGAATGGGGTCGTGGCCGGCCCGCCGCGCGAGGGGCGGACCGGCCACGTCGTCACGCCCGGAGGACGCGACGGATGTTACGGGTGGAACTGGTGAAACGGGTGCCGGAGATCAGAGCGGGCGGATGTTCTCCGCCTGCGGGCCCTTCTGGCCCTGGGTGATCTCGAACTCGACCCGCTGGTTCTCGTCCAGGCTCCGGTAGCCGGAGGACTGGATCGCCGAGAAGTGGGCGAAGACGTCAGCGCCGCCGCCGTCCGGGGTGATGAAGCCGAAGCCCTTGTCAGCGTTGAACCACTTGACGGTGCCAATTGCCATGTGTTCTGTCTCCTTGACGGAACGTCGGACCCGCACCTGTTGCGGGCCCGAAGAGGAGCGCTCCGCGCGGGAATGCGCGAATCGCCTGTCGCTTCTGGTCGCCCCGCCCGGAGAGCTCCGGACACAACAAAGAGCGCCTGGGGCCACAATCCGCCAGGCGCACACAGAGTCTCTGGGAACCATAACTGCAACGGGATAAGTCTATCACGGATTTCTCGTCCCGTCGCCGGTCGCCGGCCCTACCTCGGTCGGCCCCCACCCGCCGACGCCTCCGGCACGCCCGTGACCAGGGCGGTAAGCCCGTCGGCGTCCAGCAGATCCGCCGGGCGGACGGTCACCGCTTCCCGCACGTAGTGGAAGGCCGCACCGACCCGGTCGACCGGCACACCGGCCAGCTCGGCCCAGGCCAGCCGGTAGACGGCGAGCTGTACCGCCGCCGTCTCGGCCTCCGCCCCGACGGGCTGCCGCCCGGTCTTCCAGTCGACCACGTCGAACCGCCCGCCCGACCGGGCGAAAACCGCGTCCATCCGGCCCCGCACCACCACCCCGGCGATCACCGTGGCGAAGGGCACCTCGACCTCCACCGGCACCCGCTGCGCCCACTCGCCGGCCAGGAAGCGCGCCTGGAGCTCCGCGAGGGCCTCGTCCGGCGCGGCGTCGGCGTCGGCCGCCCCCGGCAGCTCGTCCACGTCGAGCAGCCGGCTCACGCCGAAGCGCTGCTCCAGCCAGGTGTGGAACGCGGTGCCCCGCCGGGCGTACGGGTTCGGCGCGCTGGGCATCGGCCGGCGCAGGGCGCGGGCCAGCTCCCCCGGGTCGCGGCGCAGCGCCACGAGCTGGGTGACGGAGAGCTGCCCGGGCAGGGCCACCTCGACCGCCCCCGCCCCGGCGGCCAGCTCGGCCCGCTCGGCGAGGAGCAGGTCGGCCTCCCGCCGCCAACGCGCCACCTCCGGGTCCTCGACGACGCCGGAGGCCTCGACGACGCCGGAGGCCTCGACGACGCCCGGGGCCTCGCCCCCGGCCGGGGACACGGCCTCGCCCCGGGCGGGAGCCGGGGCGTCGACCGGCACCGGACGATCTTCGCCGAGGAAGCGGCGCACCAGCGCGGCGGCCTCGGCCAGCGCCGGACGGCGCCCGCCCAGCGGATCGGCCGGCCACTCGGCGCGCAACACCACCTCCGTGGTCGGGTTCACCGCGTCCCCGGCCGGCTCCGGGGCCCACCGGTCGACCAGGAGCCCGTCGCCGCCGCCGGAGCACGCGTCGTGCACCTCCCGCAGCAACACCGACGGGCCGCGCGGGCGCTTCGTCGCCTCACCCCACCAGTAGCCGGAGCAGAGCAGCAGCCGCCGGGGACGGGTCACCGCCACGTATGCCAGGCGGCGCTCCTCCCGCTCGTCGTGCCCCCGCCACGCGTCGGTGAAGTCGGCCAGCGCCCGGGCCACCGCGCGCTGGTCGGCGGCGTCGGCCAGGCCCAGCTCGGGCAGCCCGTCGGCGTCCCCCCGCAACGGGAACGGCAGCATCCCCAGCCCGCCCAGCCAGTGGTCGGAGTTGCGCACCGGCCCCGGCCAGACGCCCCGGCTCAGGCCGGCGACCGCCACGACGTCCCACTCCAGGCCCTTCGCGGCGTGCGCCGTGAGGATCTGCACCGCGCCGTCGACCACCTCCACCTCGCCCGGGGCGAGGCCGCGCTCCTCGTCCTCGGCGGCGGCCAGATAGGCCAGGAACCCCGACAGGGTGGCCGCCGGGGACTCCCCACTGAACCGGGCCGCCACGTCGCCGAGGGCGTCCAGGTGCCCCCGGGCCAGGCCGGCGTCGCCGGTGCCGTCCCGGCCGGCCCGGACCGCCACCTCCACGTCCAGGCCGATGGTCCGCTCGACGTCGGCGATCAGCTCCGGCAACGTCTGGTCCAGCCGGTAGCGCAGCAGGGCCAACTCCTCGCCGTACGCGCGCAGCCGCGCGTAGCCCTGGACCGAGTACGCCTGGGCCGGCCCGAGGTCCGCCAGCGCCTCCACGAGGGTGGCCTCGTCGAGCAGGTCCGCGGCGATCTCCGGCCCGTCCCCGGCCGCGAGCCGGCGGCGCTGGGCGGCGATCGACCGGGCCCGCCGGTGCAGGGCCACCAGATCCCGCGGCCCGATCCGCCAGCGCGCCCCGGTGAGCAGCCGCAGCAGCGCCGCCCCGTCGGTCGGGTCGGCGAGCACCCGCAGGGTGCACACCACGTCCCGCACCTCGGGGGTGTCCAGCAGGCCGCCCAGCCCCACCACCTCGACGGGCAGGCCCCGGGCGCGCAGCGCCGTCGCCAGCGCGGGAATCTGGCTGCGCAACCGCACCAGCACGGCGGTGGTGGGCCGGTGCGGCACGGGGATGTGCTCGGGCAGCGCCCCCGGCATCCGGGCCGCCCCGCGCCAGGCCGCGAGGACGCCGTCGGCGATCCAGTCGGCCTCGTCGGCGTACGTCGGCAGGAGCGCGCAGTGCACGGTGCCGGCGACCAGGCCGCCCGGCGTGCGGTGCGGAATCGGGTCGGCGACGCTGAGCGCGGCGTGCAGCTCCGGCACCCGGGCGCCCGCCGCCCGCAGCGGGGTGGCCAGGGCGTTCGCCACGCCCAGGATCTCCGGGCGGTTGCGCCAGCTCGTGGTGAGGCCCAGCACGGCGGCGGGCGTGCCGTCGGCGCGGGCGAACTCGGCCGGGAAGCGGTCCAGGGTGCCCGCGCTGGCCCCGCGCCAGCCGTAGATCGACTGGCAGGGGTCGCCGACGGCGGTCACCGGGTGGCCGCCCCCGAACAGCGCGTTGAGCAGCACCACCTGGGCGTGGCTGGTGTCCTGGTACTCGTCGAGCAGCACCACCCGGAACCGGTCCCGCTCGATCGTGCCGACCGCCGGGTGGTCCCGGGCCACCCGGGCCGCCCGGGCGAGCTGGTCGGCGAAGTCCATCGCCTCGAAGTCGTCCTTGCGCCGGCCGTACGCGCGCACCAGCGGAAGCAGCTTGAGCCGGGTCTGCTGGAGGGCGAGCGCCTTACGCACGTCGACGTACACCCGACCGGGGCGGGACTGCACGTCGGCGAAGAACCGGCCCGTCCAGGCGGCCAGGGCGTCCGGGTCGACCAGGTGCTCGTCCAGCTCGCCGGCCAGGGCCAGCACCGCGTCGGTGATCGTGCTGGGCATCCGGTCCACGCCGGTCATGTCGCCGTCGTAGTTGCGCACCAGCATGTCCACGAGTTGCCAGCGGGACGCCTCGGTGAGCAGCCGGGTGGACGGCTCGTACCCGGCGCGCAGCCCGTGCTCGGTGACGATCCGCCCGGCGTACGAGTGGTAGGTGGACACCGTCGGCTCACCGGTCAGGGGGTCGTCGAGCGGATCCCGCCCCCGCCGCCCGAGCCGGCGCACCAGTTGGTCGAGCCGGGTACGCACCCGGTGGGCCAGTTCGCCGGCCGCCTTGCGGGTGAACGTCAGGCCGAGGACCTGCTCCGGCCGGACGTACGCGTTGGCGACCAGCCAGACCACCCGGGCGGCCATCGTCTCGGTCTTGCCCGACCCGGCCCCCGCGACCACCAGCAGCGGCTCGACCGGCGCGGCGATGATCGCCGCCTGTTCCCGCGTGGGTGCGGGCAGCCGGAGCAGCTTCGCCAGCTCGACCGGCGTGTACCGGGGGCCGGAGTCGGCGGCCCGGGGCGCCGGGGTCGCGGTGCTGAACAGGGCGGGCTGGGTCACGGGTTCTCCGGGCGGCGGGGGGTCGGCGGCTCGACGACCTGGCGCCCCTGCCCGGACACCGGGCAGCTCGTGCGCACCGGGCAGACCCGGCACTTCGAGTTGGCGACCGCGGCGAAGGTGGCGGCGGCCATCGTATCCGCGGTGCGCCGGACCAGCGCGGTCGCCCAGCCGGCCGTTGGCCCCTGCCCCGCCGCCGGCTGGCTCTGCTCCCGGGCGTCCCGCGCACCGGTGCCGAGCTGCACCAGGGCCGCCCCGCCGGACTCGTCGCCGAACTCGGCGAACGCCCCCGCCTCGACCGCCGCCTGGTACGCCCCGAGCTGCGGGTGCTCGCCGATCTCCCGCTCGGTGACCACGGTGGACTTGCCGGTCTTCAGGTCGACCACCACCAGCCGGCCGTCGGCGTCGACCTCCAGCCGGTCCACCCGGCCGGTCAGCTCGACCGGTCGGTGCGGGTCGTCCAGCCGCACGGCGAACTCGTGCTCGATGGCCAGCAACCGGCGCGGGTTGCCGGCCAGCCAGCGCAGCAGCTTGTCCACCATCGCCTCGGCGCGCTCCCGCTCCGGGCCCACCATCCACCGGGCGGCCAACTCGATCGCGTCGAACCGGGCCGCCACGTACTCCAGCAGGGCCGACCGGTCGGCGCTGGCGTCCTCGGCCAGCATCGCGGCGGCGTGCACCAGGTTGCCCACGCCCTGTGCGGCGCTGGCCGGGCCGCTGCCGCCGTGCCGCTCCAGCAGCCAGCGCAGGCTGCACCGCAGGGCGCTCTCCATCCCCGACGGGGTGACCCGCACCGGCTCCCCCTCGTCGACCAGCGGCCGGTCGTCGGAGAGGCCGCGCAGCCCCCACCAGTCGTCCGGGTGGGCGCCGGGCACCCCGGCGGCGGCGAGGCGGGCCAGCTCGGCCGCCGCCGCGCTGCGCCGGTGGTACGGCGTCGCCGGGTCGGCCACGGCGGTACGCAGCTCCGCGACCAGAGCCGGCAGGGTCAGCGCCCGGGGCGGCCCGGCCACCGGCAGCGTCCCCCGGCCGGGCTCTACCCCGCCCTCGACCGGCGCACCGGCCCCCGGGTCGCCATCCTCGGCCTGGCCGGCGGTCCCCGGGCCACCACCTGCCGCCGGGCCGGGGCCGGAGCTGCCGTCCCGGGTCCCCTCCGGGCCGCCGTCCGGGTCGTCGCCGTGTCCCGGTGCGCCGTCGCCCTTTCCCGGTGGCCGGGTCGTATCCAGCTCGTACAGGAACCGGCTGGGCTGCTCCTCGTGGTCGTCGCCGCCGACCGAGGCCGAGGCGACCGCGCTGACCAGCAGCCGGCGGCGGGCCCGGGTCACCGCCACATGGAAGAGCCGGCGCTCCTCGTCGAGCAGGGCGGAGGTCTGCCCGATGAGGACCGCCCGCCCGCCGTCGCCGGAGTCGCGGCCGGCGAGCACGTCCACCAACCGCTCGGAGCCGAGCAGGCTGCCGCGCAGCCGCAGGTCCGGCCAGACACCCTCCTGCACCCCGGCGACGGCGACCAGGTCCCACTCCAGCCCCTTGGCGGCGTGCGCGGTGAGCAGCCGTACCGCCTCGCCCCGGTCCGCCGTCGGTGCCAGGGTGTCCGCCGGCAGGTCCTGACCGAGCACGTGGTCGAGGAAGACCTCGGTGCGCGCGCCGGGCAGCCGGTCGGCGAACCGGGCCGCCGCGTCGAATAGCACCAGCACGGCGTCGAGGTCCCGGTCGGCGGCCTCGGCGCGCCACCGCCGCGCCGTCTCGTGCTCCCCGGTCGCCGCCCGGCCGAGGGTGATCGCGCCGGCCCAGCGCTCGGCCAGCCCGCTGGCGTCCCACACCGCCCAGAGCACGTCCTCGGCGGTGGCCCCCGGCCGCTGGGCCGCCTCCCGGGCGATGGCCAGCAGGCCGGCGACCGCCTGCGCCGGCTCCGCCCAGCGCCGGTCGATCCCGGACAGCTCTTCCGGGTCGCGCAGCGCGTCCACGACCAGCTCCCCGGAGGGGCGGCGGTCCCCCGAAGCCAGCGCGATCGCCCGCAGCCCCTGGCGCAGCCGCCGCTCGGCCAGCGGGTCGGCCCCGCCCAGCGGCGAGTGCAGCAGCGCCACCGCCGACTCCTCGTCCAGCCGGGTCGGCTCCAAGGCGCAGCGCAGCAGGAGCAGCAGCGGGGCGACCGCCGGCTGGAGGTGCAGCGGCAGGTCCTCCCCGTGCACCACGGTCGGCACCCCGGCCGTGTGCAGGGCCCGCCGCAGCGACGGCAACTGCCGGGCGGTCGAGCGCACCAGCACCGCCATCCGCGACCACGGCACCCCGTCGAGCAGGTGCGCGGCGCGCAGCGCCTGGGCCAGCCAGGCGGCCTCGCTGGTGGCCGAGCGGAAGGTGCGCACCTGCACCGTGCCCGGCGGGGCGTCGGGCAGCGGGCGCAGCCGGCGGTGGGCGGCCGGGCCGCGCAGCCGGCCGGCGAGCCGCCGGGTCGCGGCGATCAGCCCCGGCCCGGCCCGGTACGAGGTGGTCAGCACGACCTGGGCGGCCGGGGCCCCGGAGGCGGTGCGGAAGCGGTGCGGGAAGGCGGCCACCCCGGCCGGGTCGGTGCCCCGGAACGCGTACGTGGCGGAGTCCGGGTCGGCGAACGCGACCAGGGACTTTCCGCCGCCGGCCAGCACGGCGAGCAGGTCGAGCTGGGCGGGGTCGGTGTCGGCCAGCTCGTCGACGTAAACGTGGGCCAGGCGGCGGCGCTCGGCCTCCAGCAGCTCCGGGTCGTCGAGCAGCAGCCCGGTGGCGGCCCGAACCAGCTCCGCCGGGTCGTACGCGATCGAGCCGCGGTTGCTGACGTCGCGCAGCGCGAGCACGGCCACGTACTCCCGCAGGAAGCGCGCGGCGGCCGGCCAGTCGGCGCGGCCCAGCCGCTCGCCCAGCCGGGCCAGCTCCACCGGGCCCACCCCGCGCTCCGCCGCCCGCATCAGCAGGTCGCGGAGCTGGGCCGCGAACGCCCGGGTCCGCAGGGCGGGGCGCAGCTCCTCCGGCCAGCCGACCGGGTCGTCGTCGGGCTCCTCGCCGACCACGTCCAGCAGCTCCCGGATGATCAGATCCTGCTCGGGGCCGGTGAGCAGGCGCGGCGACGGCTCGCCCCGCTCGGCGGCGGCCCGCCGCAGCAGCCCGTACGCGTACGCCGGGAAGGTGCGCACCAGCGGCTCGCGCAGCACCCGGTGCCCGTCGCCGGCCACCCGGGCCTCGATCCGGCGGCGCAGGTCGGTGGCCTGCCGCCGGCCGAAGGTGAGCACCAGGACCCGCTCCGGGTCGACCCCCTCGGCCACCCGGGCGGAGACCGCCTCCACCAGAACGCTGCTCTTGCCGGTTCCCGGCCCGCCCACGACCAGCAGCGGCCCGTCGGTGTGCGTCACGACCTCGGCCTGTGCCGGGTCGTCCCGCCACCCGTCACCCCAAACC
>NZ_SMKJ01000165.1:0-15613 GCF_004348615.1 Micromonospora sp. KC207 | reverse complement strand
GCCCCACCCCCCGGGGCCCCGCCGTGGCCCGAATCAGCGCGGGGTGCCGAAGTCCTGCGTCCAGTACGGCCCGTTGCTGCTGGCGATGCCGACGCCGATCTCGGTGAAGGAGCAGTTCAGGATGTTGGCCCGGTGTCCCGGGCTGTTCATCCAGGCGTCCATCACCGCGGCCGGGGTCTGCTGGTTCCACGCGACGTTCTCGCCGTACGCGCGCCAGGCGTAGCCGACCCGGCCGAGCCGGTCGCCGACGTCGCTGCCGTCGCTGCCGTCGTGCGACATCTTCCGGTTGTCGGCCTGGTCCTGGCTGTGTGCCTGGGCCGCCGCCATCAGCTTGTCGTTGATCTTCAGTGCGCCGCATCCGGCCTTGGCCCGCTCCGCGTTGACCAGATTGACGACCTCCCGCGCCTGGGCGCTCACGCCCGGCGCGGCGGCGGCCCGGGGCGTGGCGGGGGCGATGCTGCGCTGGCTGTTCCGCGACGCGGTGGCTGACCGGCTGGGCTTCGGGGTCGGCTTGGCGGTCCGGCTCGGCGAGGGGGAGGGACTGGCGCTCGTCGGCGAGGCGCTCGGTGAGGGCGAAATCAGTGGGCTGGCCGGCGTCGAGGGGGTCGGGTCGACGGGCGCGGCGACCGGGACGTCGACCGCGGCCGGGTCGGTCCGTGGGGCATCCCCGCCGGGCAGTACGAGGGCACCGACGCCGAGGCTGACCACCAGGGTGGCCGCCGCAGCGGCGCCACCGATCAGTAGCGGGCGCGGGAGCCGACGGGCCGGCCGGTGCCGCCCCTCGCCGTCGCCCGGGGCGTTGCCGCCGCGCCGCGCCGCGAGGTCGACCGGCCGCCCGGTCGCCGGCGTCGCCCCGCCGACGACCGGGAGCGCCCGGGTGTGGTCCGCCGCCGGCGCGTCTACCGCTGGCGCGTGTGCCGCCGGCGCGTCTGCTGCCGGCGTGTCCGCTGCCGGCCAGGGGGCCGGCCTGTCGACGTCGGCCGGCACCCACTGCCCGGTCGGCTGGTCGTGCCGGGGCTCGCCCCCGGGCCGCACGCCGCCCGTGTTCTCGGCGGGCCAGGAAACGGCGTCCAGCCGCCACTGCCCGGTGGGCTGTTCGGACGGCTGCCACTGCCCGGTGGGCTGGTGCGCCGGCTGCTCCTGCCCGTGGGGGTGGTCCGCCCACGGGTGGTCGACCGGCTCCGGCCGGGACCGGTCGGTGTGCCATTGGTCACTTGGCTGATCCGGTTCGTCCCCGAACAGGTAGGCCGACCTTGGCCCGGGGCGGTCGGTCAGCCAGGCCGGCTCGTCGGCCGGGGGCTCCTGGCGCCACCGCGAGCCCTCCGGGTCGTTCGGGTCGGTCCAGCCGTACACGCCTGTCGCCTCCATAGGTCGGTTGCGGGCCGGGGTGACCGTACGGGCGCGGTGCTAGCTGCGGCAACGTGGCTAAGAAAGAGTTAAGACGAAAGCGGTTCGCGTGGGGTGAGTTCCGTCGTTCCCGGGCGTACAGTTAACGAGTCCGGACAGAGCGTGTCCGTGCCTTTGTGGCAGCCCCCCGACAAGTGGTTCGGCCGACGTGAAGATGATCTACGGCCTGCGGTAACTTGACGAATGAGGGGTTGTCGGCTCAATATGTAGGTGTCGCCAGTCGCGCCCGGTCATGCCCAGAATCGCTGGGAATGGCAGCCGCGAACGAGTGGGCGCGCGTTGGTCCGGCCTTTCCGGCAGCGCATATCAAGGAGTCAGCATGGCGAAGGCCCTCTACGGCCACGTAGGTGCAGCGCCCGATCGGCGTCTGCTCGACGAGGTCACCCGACTGCGGTCCAGGGTTCAGGCACTGGAGTTCGAGATCACGCGCCTGCGCGCCGAGAACGATCGGCTCGCGGCGGCTGCGGCGGAGGCGGATGACCTCCTCCGTCTGGCCGAGCCCGCACTGACCTGATCTCCGGTTGGTCCGACAACTGAATCGCACCACGCAAAATCGCGCGCCGACACTTACTGTGCCGGCGCGCTGCCATGTCCGGACCATTTTCCCGGCACCATTCTCTGATCTTGGATAATTGATCAAGGTTCGGCCGCGACGACTGTCCGATCCGTACCGGGAAACCCCGGTACGCGGGTCGCGGAACCGGCCGTCGACGTCGCCCGGGGCGGGTCGCGTGCCCGACCACCGGCGGCACCGGGTTAGTCTGCGGGTTCACCAGGTCCGCGCAGCCCACGACGCTCGGCGGCCACCGGACGAGGATCGAGAAGGTGTATCTCAAGAGCCTGACGGTGAAGGGGTTCAAGTCCTTCGCCTCCGCGACGACGCTGAAGCTGGAGCCCGGGATCACCTGCGTGGTCGGCCCGAACGGCTCCGGCAAGTCCAACGTCGTCGACGCCATCGCCTGGGTGCTCGGCGAGCAGGGTGCCAAGGCGCTGCGCGGGGGCAAGATGGAGGACGTCATCTTCGCCGGCACCGCCGGGCGGGCCCCGCTGGGTCGGGCCGAGGTCACCCTCACCATCGACAACACCGACGGCGCGTTGCCCATCGAGTACACCGAGGTCTCCATCACCCGCCGGATGTTCCGCTCGGGCGAGAGCGAGTACGAGATCAACGGCGACTCCTGCCGCCTGCTCGACATCCAGGAGCTGCTGTCGGACTCCGGCATCGGCCGGGAGATGCACATCATCGTCGGTCAGGGCCGCCTCGACGGGATGCTGCACGCCAAGCCGGAGGACCGGCGGGCGTTCATCGAGGAGGCGGCCGGCGTCCTCAAGCACCGCAAGCGCAAGGAGAAGGCGCTGCGGAAGCTCGACGCGATGCAGACGAATCTCAACCGGCTCACCGACCTCACCGCCGAGCTGCGCCGCCAGCTCAAGCCGCTGGGCCGGCAGGCCGAGGTGGCCCGGCGGGCCGCCGCGATCCAGGCCAACCTGCGCGACGCCCGGCTGCGGCTGCTCGCCGACGACCTGCACACCCTGCGCGCCACCCTCAACCGGGAGATCGCCGACGAGAGCGCCGCGCGCGAGCGACGCCAGGAGGTCGAGGCGGAGCACTCCGAGGCGCAGGCCCGGCTCGGCGAGCTGGAGACCGCCCTCGCCGAGGACGCCCCGCTGCTCGCCGCCGCCCAGGACACCTGGTACCGGCTCTCCGCCCTCTCCGAGCGGTTCCGCTCCGTCGAGCAGCTCGCCCGCGAGCGGCTGCGCCACCTCACCGCCACGCCCGACGACGAGCGCCCCGGCCGCGACCCCGACCAGTTGGAGGCCGAGGCGGAGCGGGTCCGCGAGCAGGAGGAGGAGCTGCGCGGCGCGCTCACCGACGACCAGATCCGCCTCGCCGAGGCCGTCGAGCGGCGGCAGGAGCTGGAACGCCAGCTCGCCGCCGCCGAGCGGGAACTGGTCGCCGCCGCGAAGGCGATCGCCGACAGACGGGAGGGGCTGGCCCGGCTCACCGGCCAGGTCAACTCGGCCCGCGCCCGCACCACGAGCGCCGGGGAGGAGATCGAACGGCTCGCCGCCGCGCACGCCGACGCCCTGGCCCGCGCCGAGCAGGCGCAGGCTGACCTGGACGCGGTCGCCGAGCAGTCCACGGAGGCCGACCGGGACAACGCCGACCTCGACGACCGGCACGCCGAGGCCGTCGCCGTCCAGGAGCGCGCGCAGGCCGCCGCGCGTCTTCTCGCCGACGCCGAACGGGCCGCCGAGAAGGACGCCGCCACGCAGAAGGCCCGCGAAGAGGCGCTCGCCATCGGCCTGCGCCGCAAGGACGGCGCGGGTGCGCTGCTGGCCCGCGCCGGCGAGGTGCCGGGCCTGCTCGGCAGTCTCGCCGGGCTGCTCACCGTCGCCCCGGGCCACTCCGCGGCGCTCGCCGCCGCGCTCGGCGGGCTCGCCGACGCGGTCGCGGTCAGCGGCGTCGACGAGGCCGTCGAGGCGATGCGGCTGCTCAAGATCTCCGACGCCGGGCGGGCGGGCCTGCTCGTCGGCAGCCCCGCCGGGCCGGGCATGACCGGGCCGGCCGACGCCCTGCGCCCGGAGCTGCCCGCCCACGCCCGCTGGGCCCCCGACCTGGTCGAGTGCTCCGCCGAACTCCGTCCCGCCGTGCACCGGGCGCTGCGCGACGTGGTCCTCGTCGACGACCTCGCTGCCGCCGCCGAGCTGGTCGCCGGCAACCCGGAGCTGCGCGCGGTGACCCCGGACGGCGACGTCGTCGGGGCGTACGCGGCGGCCGGCGGGTCGGCGAAGGCACCCAGCTTCATCGAGGTGCAGGCCGCCGTCGAGGAGGCCCGGGCCAACCGGCTCGCCGCCGAGCGCGCCGCCGCCGAGCTGCGCGACCAGCTCGTCGAGGCGCGCGCCGAGGTGGCCGCCGCCAAGGAGGCCGTGCAGCACGCCGCCGCCGCGAAGCGGGAGGCCGAGAGCCACCGCAACGCCGCCGCCCGACGCCTCGCCGAGCTGGGCGCCGCCGCCCGGTCGGCGAAGGCGGAGACCGACCGGCTCGGCGAGTCCCGGGCCCGTGCCGAGGCGGCCCGGCAACGGGACCTCGCCGCCCTGGCCGAGCTGGAGGAGCGGCTGCGGCTTGCCGAGGCCACCCCGATCGACGCCGAGCCGTCGACGGAGGAACGCGACCAACTCGCCGCGATGGTGCCGCAGGCTCGGCAGAACGAGATGGAGGTCCGGCTCGCCGTGCGTACCGCCGAGGAGCGGGTTTCCTCGATCGCCGGCCGGGCCGACTCGCTGCGCCGCCAGGCCGCCGCCGAGCGGGCCGCGCGGGAGCGCGCGGCGGCCCGCCGCGCGGCGCGCGCCCGGGGCGCGAACATCGCCCGCGCCGTGGTCGGCGGCGCCCGCGAGGCGCTGACCCGGCTCGCCGTCTCGATCGCGCGGGCCGAGGAACACCGCGACGCCGTGACGCGCGAGCGGGCGGCCCGCGAGGCCGAGCTGTCCGAGGTACGCGGCGCGGCGAAGCGCCTCGGCGCGGAGCTGGAGCGGCTGACCAGCCAGGTGCACCGGGACGAGGTGGCCCGGGCCGAGCAGCGGCTGCGCATCGAGCAGTTGGAGGCCAAGGCCGCCGAGGACTTCGGCCTCGACGTGGAGACGCTGGTCGCCGAGTACGGCCCGACGCAGCCCGTACCGCCGACCCAGGCCGACGTGGCGGCGGCCGAGCGGGACGGGCTGCCGGTGCCCGAGCCGGTCCGCTTCGAGCGGCCGGTGCAGGAGAAGCGGGCCGCGAAGGCGGAACGGGAGCTGGCCCTGCTCGGCAAGGTCAATCCCCTGGCGCTGGAGGAGTTCGCCGCGCTGGAGGAGCGCTACAAGTTCCTCTCCGAGCAGTTGGAGGACCTCAGGGCCACCCGCCGGGACCTGCTGACCGTGGTCAAGGACGTCGACGCGCGGATCCTGGAGGTCTTCGCCAGCGCGTTCGCAGACACCGCCCGGGAGTTCGAGCAGGTCTTCACGGTGCTCTTTCCCGGCGGCGAGGGCCGGCTGATCCTCACCGACCCCGAGGACCTGCTCGCCACCGGCGTGGAGGTGGAGGCCCGCCCGCCGGGCAAGAAGATCAAGCGGCTGTCGCTGCTCTCCGGCGGCGAGCGGTCGCTGACCGCCGTGGCGATGCTGGTGGCGATCTTCCGGGCCCGGCCCAGCCCGTTCTACATCATGGACGAGGTGGAGGCGGCCCTCGACGACGTCAACCTGGGCAGATTGATCACCTTGCTGGCACAGTTGCGGGAGAAGAGTCAGCTGATCGTCATCACCCACCAGAAGCGGACGATGGAGATCGCCGACGCCCTCTACGGGGTGACCATGCGCAGCGGGGTCACCCAGGTGATCAGCCAGCGGCTCAACCGGGCCGACGGGGAGAACGAGCGGCACGGCCGCGGCGAGGAGAATCAGTAGTGGCTCGGGAACGCGCGACAGCGCTCCTGGTGGATCTCGACGGGGTGCTGCGGCGCTGGGACCCGGCGGTGGCCGCTGGCGTGGAACGGGAGTACGGCCTCGCCGAGGGGGTGCTCACCGAGATCGCCATGCACTGGGGACGGCTCCAGCCGGTGCTGACCGGCCAGGTCAGCCACGCCGACTGGATTTCCAGCATCGCCGACGCGCTGGCCGACTCGGCCGGCGGCCCGCAACGCGCCCGCGCCGCGGTGGAGCAGTGGCAGCGCTACCGGGGCGAGGTGGACCCCGAGGTGCTGGCGTTCGTGCGCGAGGTGCGGGCCGCGGGGGTACGGGTCGGGCTCGGCACCAACGGCACCGACCTGCTCGACACCGACCTCGCCGCGCTCGGCCTGGCCGGCGAGCTGGACGTGGTGGTCAACTCCTCGGTCGTCGGGGTGCACAAGCCGGCGAAGGAGTACTTCCAGGCGGCCTGCGCGGCGCTGGGGACCCCGCCGGCCCGGGTGCTCTTCGTCGACGACGAGGACTGGGCGATCCGGGGCGCCCGGGCGGCCGGGCTGTCGGCGTACCGGTGGGACGGGCCGTCGGGGCTGCGCTACCTGCGGGCGGCGTTGGCGTACTGAGCCGGTTCTCTGCTCGTTCTCTGCTGATCCGGCCCGACCGGTGCCGACGGTCATCCACCGGTGGCGCCGTCGATGCGTTCCCGGATCAGGTCGGCGTGGCCGTTGTGCCGGGCGTACTCCTCGATCATGTGCAGGTAGACCCAGCGCAGGCTGAACGTCCGCTTCTTGGGCCCGACCTCGGTGAATGTCTCGTCGAGGGAGCGGCCGGCCGCGGCGGCGCGGGCGAGGGCGACCTCCCGGTGGAAGGTGGCGAAGTCGGCCTCGGCATCGGCGTCGCTGACGTCGTGGTCGGCGTCCGGGTTCTCCGGCGTGAAGTACGGATAGTCGACGCGCTGGCCGGCGAAGCTCTCCCGGAACCACCACGCCTCCACCTCGGCCAGGTGCCGCACCAGGCCGAGCAGGCTCAGCCCGGACGGCTCGACGCTCGGCGTGCGTAGCTGCTCGGCGGTCAGCCCGGCGCACTTGTGCAGCAGGGTCTGCCGGTGGAAGTCCAGCCAACCGTCGAGTTGGGTGCGCTCGTCGGCGACCAGCGGTGCGTCGGTACGGGTGATCTGCGGTGCTCTCCAGGTCATCCGCTCATCCTGGCGGGTACCCCCGACACCCTGCGATCGGTTTAGCGCGCGCCAACCGTGCGGACTGTGCCGCGCTGGGGCTGTGCCGTGGGGCGTCAGGAAGGGGCCCTTCCTATACAGGAAGCGTTAACAGGGGGCCCTTCCTTGCACTCGGTGCTCGACGAACCGCGGGGTCACCGGGGAACGATCAACGCCCGCGGGGGACGGGCGCGACGGGCTCAGCCCTCGGAGGCGAGCCGCCTCCGGAACACCGGCCGCAGGTGCCCGTCGCCGGTGGTGCCCTCGATCGTCACGTCGGCCGTGCGGCCGGTGTGGGTCAGGGTGGCCACCGCGTTGCCGAAGTACGGCCCGGCCAGCTTGCGCCAACGCACGCTGGGACGGCGTACCCCCGCCGAGCGGGCCAGCGCGCGGCCGGCCCCGGCCGGCCCCGGCGACCAGCCCAGCCGCATCAGCGGGCGCATCGCCGCCGGCACCTGGTTGTGGATCGGCGAGCAGGTGAGTTGGTGCACGGGGGTGCGCACCTGCGGGTCGGCGAAGCGGGCCCGGGCCACGTACGAGTGGTGCACGTCCCCCGACAGCACGCTGATCGACGCGGGCGGCGGGTATGCCGGGCCGGTGCCGACCCGGTCCCCGGTGCGCCCGGCCGGGCCGCTGCCCAGCCGGACGAAGAGCGCGCCGAGGGCGTCGAAGGAGCGACGGAACGCGGCCCAGTGCTCCAGGTCCAGCGCCCGGCGCAGCCGCTCGGCGAAGCCGGACACCCAGCGGTGCCGGGAGTCGGCGAGCTTCTCGCTCCACGCCTCCACGTGGTGGATGCCCGGCGGCAGCAGCCAGGGCAGCGACGCGCCGACGACGAGATGGTCGTAGACGCCGTGGGCCTGGTCCAGGAACCAGGACCACTCGCCGGGCGGCAGCATCGCCCGGTTGCCCCGATCCAGCACCCGGCTGCACCGGTTGTCCAGCATCACCAGCCTCGTGCGCCCCAGGTCCAGGGCGTAGCTCCACTGGTACTGCACCGCGCGCCAGCGCTCGGTGTCGTGGGCCTCGTCGGCCTCCCGGTCGACCCGGGCGCCGAACTCGCGCAACACCTCGGTGGCGTCCGCCCCGGCGGCGGTGACCTTCGCGTACACCGGGTCGGCGGCGATCTCGTCCGGGGCGAGGTTGCCCAGGTGCTGGTACACCCAGTAGGAGGCCAGCCCGCTGCCGATCCGCTCGGCCCACCAGGGCTGGGCGCGCATGTCGTCACGCCACGCCGCGGAGGTGTTCCAGTCGTCGATCACCTCGTGGTCGTCGAAGATCATCACGCTGGGCACGGTGGAGAAGAGCCAGCGGATCTCCGGGTCGCGCCACGATTCCAGGTAGAGCTTGGTGTACTCGTCGAAGCTGACCACCTGCGTCGCCGGGGCGCCCGCCGGCCGCCGCCGGCGCCGCTTGAGCAGCCGCCGCACGGTCGGCGAGGTCTCGTCGGCGTAGACCTGGTCGCCGAGCAGCACCAGCAGGTCGGGCTGGGCGGCGGCCCGGTCCGGCTCGGCCATCAACCGCCGGGCGTACGCGTCGAGCGCGTCGGGGGGCAGCCGGCGGGCGGTCGAGTGCTGGGTGGTCTCCCGGCAGGAGCCGAAGACGAGGCGCACCGGCTGGTCCCGGTCGTCGGCGGCTCGGGTGCGGATCATGCTGGGCGGGAACCCGGCCCGGGGCTCCGGCCAGGCCACCTCGTCGTCGACCAGCACCTCGTACGTCGTCGCGCTGTCGGGGGTGAGCCCCTCGACCATGACGAGCGCGTAGTGGTGGTCGTACGCGGAGAAGGTTCCCGCCGCCCCCTCGGCGCCGTCGGCCGTGCGGACCCGGACCGTCGCGGGCGCGCTGGTCTCCACCCAGACGGTGGCCCGCGTGCCGACGACCCGGCGCAGCAGCGGGCCGATGAGCAGGCGGGGAGCCGGCATGGGGAACCTCCCAGAGGGCGAGACGATCTCATCATTTCTACCCGGTCGGCCGTCGCGCCGCCCCTGGCCGCCGCGAGCGTACCCGCAGCTCGCACACCCGTCGGGTGCGGTGGCTGGGACGCCGCCGCCGGCATCTGACAGGATTTCGGCATGACGGAATACCTCCTCATCGCGCTCGCCCTGCTCGGCGTGCTGATCCTCGGCGGCCTCGGGCTGGTGGTGTCACGGCTGCGCCGGCGCCCCGAACCGCCGCTGCCGGAGACGGAGGTGGACACCCGGCCCGGACGGGACCTCGCCGGGCCGCCAGTCGAGGCACCGGAGGCGGAGCTATCCACCGGGATCCTCGTCGAGCCCCCGCCCGTGCGGGAGGCGCCGCTCGTCGTCGAGATGCCCGAGCCGACCGCCGGCCGGCTGGTCCGGCTGCGTTCGCGGTTGTCCCGCTCGCAGAACGCCTTCGGCAAGGGTCTGCTCGGCCTGCTCTCCCGCGACCACCTCGACGAGGACACGTGGGAGGAGATCGAGGACAGCCTGATCACCGCCGACGTCGGCATCGACGCCACCCGCGACATCGTCGACCGGCTGCGGGAGCGGACCCGGGTGCTCGGCACCCGTTCCGCCACCGAGCTGCGCGCCCTGCTCGCCGCCGAGCTGGTCGACGCCCTCGACCCGGCCCTGGACCGGTCGCTGCGCACCGCGCCCAAGGACGGCGTGCCGGCGGTGGTGCTGGTGGTCGGCGTCAACGGCGCCGGCAAGACCACCACCTGCGGCAAGATCGCCCGGGTGCTGGTCGCCGACGGCCGTAGCGTGCTGCTCGGCGCGGCCGACACCTTCCGTGCCGCCGCCGCCGACCAGCTCCAGACGTGGGGCGGCCGGGTCGGTGCGGAGACCGTCCGGGGCCCGGAGGCCGCCGACCCGGCCAGCGTGGCGTTCGACGCGGTCAAGCGGGGCATCGACACCGGCGTGGACACCGTGCTGATCGACACCGCCGGCCGGTTGCAGAACAAGGTCGGCCTCATGGACGAGCTGGGCAAGGTCAAACGGGTCGTCTCCAAGCACGGCCCGATCGACGAGACCCTGCTCGTGCTCGACGCCACCACCGGCCAGAACGGCCTGGAGCAGGCGCGGGTCTTCACCGAGGTGGTCAACGTGACCGGTGTGGTGCTGACCAAGCTCGACGGCACCGCCAAGGGCGGCATCGTGATCGCCGTGCAGCGCAAGCTCGGCATCCCGGTCAAGCTGGTCGGCCTCGGCGAGGGCAAGGACGACCTCGCCCCGTTCGACCCGGCTCAGTTCGTCGACGCGCTGCTCGGCACCGAGCCGCTCGCCCGGGACGCGTAACCTCGCAGTGACCAGTGACGATCGCGCCTACACCGGGTGGCGCGACCCCCGCCACCCGGCGCCGGGCCTCGGGAGACCGTACGTGACTTCGCAGGAGATCCCGCTGCATGGCGGGAACGTGAGCACCGTGGTCCGGGTCGGTGACACCGTCCGGCGCAACGCCGGCCCGTGGACCCCGTCCGTGCACGCCCTGCTGCGCCACCTGGAGTACGTCGGGTTCACCGGCGCGCCCCGGGCCCTCGGCATGGACGAACGCAACCGGGAGGTCCTGTCGTACCTGGAGGGGGAGTGCGGGGAGTACCCGCTCGCCCCGCACTGGGTCACCGACGAGGCGCTGGTGACGGTCGCCACCATGCTGAGGATGTTCCACGACGCCCAGTACGGCTTCGCCCCGCCGCCCGGGGCGGTCTGGCGCTCGTTCGGCCCGCCTCCGCCGGACACCGAGGTGATCTGCCACCACGACGCCGCCCCGCACAACGTGATCTGGCGGCCGGACGGCACCCTCGGGCTGATCGACTTCGACCTCGCCTCGCCGGGCGCGCGGATCTACGACGTGGCGTACGCGGCGTGGACCTGGGTGCCGATCTTTGCCGACCGGGACTCGATCACCCTCGGTTGGAAGCACCCGGACCGGCCGCGCCGGCTGCGGCTGTTCGCCGACGCGTACGGGCTGATCCCGCGCGACCGGCACCGGCTGGTCCGGACCATCCGCAAGCGCGTCGTCGACCACGTCGAGGGCATCCGCCGGATGGCCGCCGCGGGCGAGCCGGCATTCGTCCGGATTGTGCACAAAGGTCATCTTCGACGCCCGATGCGCGATTTGCGCCTGTTGGACTACGAACGACACGCCCTGGAGTACGCGCTGCGTTGAGCCCGCCCCGGCGTCGCCTGTGGTGAGGGTTTCTTCACATGTACGAAACACAGCGTCACAGGCTGGAAATCGAGCGGTGACCCTGAAGGAAACAGGAGGCGGCCAAGCTTCCGCGCATCCGGCGTACGGGCGACGCTGCCCCGGAAGCCGCGAAGGAGGGAACTTCACCTTTAGGAGGCCAGCGTGCCTGAAGCACCGACGATCGACGGCGGCAATACCGTTTGGCTGCTGGTTTCGACCGCGCTCGTGCTGCTCATGACGCCCGGACTGGCGCTGTTCTACGGCGGGCTCAACCGGGCCAAGGGCGTGCTCAACATGATGATGATGAGCTTCTCCGCCATTGGGCTCATCTCTGTTCTGTGGTGGTTCTACGGTTTCAGCGTCGCCTTCGGGACCGACGTGAACGGCTTCTGGGGCGACCCCGGGGCGTACCTCGGCACCAAGACCTTCATGGCCGAGACCGACCTGTGGGGGGCCACCGCGGAGAACCCCAGCGGCATCGGGGTCCCGCTCTACGTGTTCATGGCGTTCCAGATGGTCTTCGCGGTGATCACCGTCGCGCTGATCAGCGGCGCGATCTCCGACCGGGCCAAGTTCGCCGGCTGGCTGGTTTTCGCCTTCGGGTGGGCCACGCTTGTCTACTTTCCGGTCGCGCACTGGGTGTGGGGCGGCGGCATCATCGGCGGTGACATCCACGCGCTGGACTTCGCCGGTGGCACCGCGGTGCACATCAACGCCGGTGCGGCGGCCCTCGCCGTGGCCCTGGTGCTCGGCAAGCGGCTCGGCTGGCCCCGCGAGGGCATGAAGCCGCACAACATCCCGCTGGTCGCGCTCGGCGCGGGCCTGCTCTGGTTCGGCTGGTTCGGGTTCAACGCCGGCTCGGAGCTGACCGTCGACTCGGTCGCCGGCCTCGCCTTCATCAACACCCAGCTCGCCACCGCCGCGGCGGTGCTCGGTTGGCTCGCGGTGGAGTGGATCAAGGACAAGAAGCCGACCATGGTCGGCGCGTCCTCCGGCGCGGTCGCCGGTCTGGTCGCCATCACCCCGGCCTGTGGCTTCATCGCCCCCTGGGCGTCGGTCCTGCTCGGCATCGTCGCCGGTGCGGTCTGCGCGTTCGCCGTCAGCCTGAAGTACAAGCTCGGCTACGACGACTCCCTCGACGTGGTCGGCGTGCACTTCGTCGGTGGCTGGATCGGCTCGCTCTGGCTCGGCCTGTTCGCCACCAACTCGGTCAACGCCGCGATCACCGACGTGGTCGGCGCCTCGGACGGCCTGTTCTACGGCGGCGGGGTCACCCAGCTCGGCCGCCAGGCCATCGCCGGCCTGATCGTGACCGTCTGGTCCTTCGGAATCGCCTGGCTGCTCGCCTTCGCGATCGAGAAGACGATCGGCTTCCGCCTCAAGCCCGAGGCCGAGGTCGAGGGCATCGACCTCGCCGAGCACGCCGAGAGCGGTTACGACCTCTCCCTGGCCGGTGGCAGCGGCGGCGGCAGCGCGTTCGCGCTCGCCGGGATCGGAACGCCGGCCGGTGCCGCCGGCACCAAGCCGGCGTCGGACGAGTCCGAGCCGGTCAGCGAGAAGGTCGCCGGTTAACGTTCCTGAAATGGAGGGGTTGGACATGAAGCTGGTGACCGCGGTCATCAAGCCGTACCAGCTGGACGCGGTGAAGGAGGCCCTGCACGCCCTCGGGGTGGCCGGGCTGACCGTCAGCGAGGTCCAAGGCTACGGCCGCCAGAAGGGGCACACCGAGGTCTACCGGGGTGCCGAGTACACCGTCGAGTTCCTGCCGAAGATCCGGGTGGAGGTGCTCACCGACGAGATCGACGTCGAAAAGATCGTCGACGCGATCGTCGGTGCCGCCCGGACCGGCAAGATCGGCGACGGCAAGGTGTGGGTGACCGGCGTCGAGGACGTCGTCCGGGTCCGCACCGGTGAACGCGGCCTGGACGCCCTCTAGGCCGGCTCGCGTAGATGACCTCGTTGATCAAGGGGAGCGCGTCGGACAGCGCCGGCGACGGTGACGCGCATCCTTTGGTCAACGAGGTCGTCGGCGTACCCGGGGGGATCGGGGAGGGCGCGCGGCGGGCGCGGGCCGCCGCGTTCGAGCGGTGGCTGACGCCCCTGCTGCCGGACCGGCCCGGGATCGCGCTGGTCGCCGTGGGCGGGCTCGGGCGGCGGCAGTGCGCCCCGTACGGGGACCTCGACCTGGTGCTCGTGCACGC
Organism: Micromonospora sp. KC207; assembly: GCF_004348615.1. Taxonomy (NCBI): domain Bacteria; kingdom Bacillati; phylum Actinomycetota; class Actinomycetes; order Micromonosporales; family Micromonosporaceae; genus Micromonospora; species Micromonospora sp. KC207. The sequence goes on along the minus strand of NZ_SMKJ01000165.1, from coordinate 2,206 downwards.
CGGGGTGTCCGGCATGGACGAGCTCGCCTCCAAGCTGTGGTACCCGATCTGGGACGCCGGCCTGCGGCTGGACCACTCGGTGCGGACCCTGGCCGAGGCCCTGTCGGTGGCCCAGGACGACGTGAAGGTCGCCCTCGGCCTGCTCGACGCCCGGTACGTCGCCGGCGACCGGGAACTGGCCGACACCCTGGCCCGCACCGCCACCGACCACTGGCGGCGCACCGCCGTCCGCCAGCTCCCCGCGCTGCGGGAGATCACCGAGGCCCGCTGGCAGGCCCACGGCGAGCTGGCCTTCCTGCTGGAGGGCGACCTCAAGGAGGCCGCCGGCGGGCTGCGTGACGTGGGAATCCTGCGCGCCATCGCCGCCGCCGGCATCACCGACGCGCTGCGCCCCGCCGTCCGGGCCGCCCACCTGCGCCTGCTCGACACCCGCGACGCCCTGCACGAGCAGGTCGGCCGGCGCGTCGACCGGCTGGTCGCCCAGGAACGCGACGGCGTCGCCGCCCGGCTCGGCCTGCGGCAGTCGGCGGGCGACGCCGCCTCCGCGGCCGTGGCCGCCCACGACGGCGACGTGCTGCTGCGCCGGGTCGCCGGGGACGCCCGCACGGTCAGCCACGCCCTCGACGACGCCTGGCGGGCCGCCGACCGGCTGCGCTCCGGCCGCCGCCGGGGCGCCGACCCCCGCCCGGTACGCCGCCCGGTCGCCCGGGACGTCGTGGAGCACGACGGGGAGCTGGTGCTGGCCCGCACCGCCATCGGCGCGCGCCCCGACCCGAGCCTGTCCCTGCGGATGGCCGCCGCGGCGGCCACCACGCGGCTGCCGATCGCCCGCGCCACCTGTGAATGGCTGGCGGCGTACTGTCCGCCGCTGTCGTCGCCCTGGCCGGCGGACGCCCGCACCGCCCTCATCACCCTGCTCGGCGCGGGTCCCGGCCTCGTCCCCGCCTGGGAAACCTGCGACCGGTACGGGCTGATCGACGGCTGGCTGCCCGAGTGGACCCGGATGCGCAGCCTGCCCCAGCACAACCCCGTGCACCGGTACACCCTCGACCGGCACCTGGTGCAGACGGCATACGAGGCCAGCCGGCACACCCGCGAGGTGGACCGGCCGGACCTGCTGCTGCTCGGGGCGTTCCTGCACGACATCGGCAAGGGGCTGCCCGCCGAGGGCGGCGCCGACCACAGCACCGTGGGCGCGCCGCTGGCCGAGGCGGTGGTGGCGCGGGTCGGCCTGCCCGAGCCGGAGGTGGCGCTCATCGGCACGCTGGTCCGGCTACACCTGCTCCTGCCCGACGTGGCCACCCGCCGTGACCTGTCCGACCCGGTGACCATCGCCCGGGTCGCCGAGCAGGTCGGCGACAGCACCACCCTGGACCTGCTGCACGCCCTGGTCCGCGCCGACGCGGCGGCCACCGGCCCGGCCGCCTGGTCGGACTGGAAGGGCCGCCTCGTCGCCGAACTCGTCGCCCGGGTCCGCACCGCGCTGGACACCGGCGTGCTGCCCGCGCCGCCCGCGCCCGACCCGGCGCTGCTCGCCGGGCCGCTGCCGGTCGTACACCTGACCGAAGACCGGGTGGCGGTGGCCGCGGCGGACCGGCGCGGCCTGCTCGCGACGGTGGCCGGTTGCCTGGCCCTGCACCGGCTGGAGGTGCTCTCCGCCGACGCCTCCACCGTCGACGGCCGGGCGCTGGTCGAGTGCCGGGTGCAGCCCCGGTACGGCCTGCCGCCCGACCCGATCGCGCTCGGCGGCGACCTGCGCCGCGCGGTCGCCGGGGATGTCTCGGTCACCCAGCGGCTGCGGGGGCGGGCCCTGGCCGCGCGCGGCTCCGGCGCGGCGCCCCGGGTGGTCTGGCACCGGGACGCGGCCACCGACGCGGTGCTGCTGGAGCTGCGCGCCGCCGACGCGGCCGGCCTGCTGTACCGGGTTACCTGCGCCCTCGACGAGGCCGGCGCCCAGGTCCGCGCGGCCCGGATCTCCACCCTTGGCGGGGACGTGGTGGACGCGTTCTACCTGGTCGGCGGCTGGCCGTCGGACGGCGAGCGGGCCCGCCTGGAGGCCACCGTCCTCGCCGCCGTGTAGGGAAGGGCCCCTTGTCGACGCTTCTGGTAGAGCACCGGCCCCCTGCAACAGCGCGCCCGTGGGCCCGCAGCCGAGGCGGGGCCGGCCGACGCCGGTCAGGCGCGGGCGGGAGCATGGGCGGGGCCC
>NZ_SMKJ01000164.1:0-15680 GCF_004348615.1 Micromonospora sp. KC207 | reverse complement strand
AAGAGACAGGAGCGGAAGGACCGGAGGGGGCAGCGGCGAAAGCGGCGGGGAGGAGACGGAGCTCGGCGGCCGAGCCGATCGCGCGGACGATCCGGGCCTCGGCGGTGAGGACGCGTTCCCGGCTGGCGGTCAGGTCCTCCGGCCCGCGTACGTCGAGCACGTGCACGTAGAGCAGGCCCCGCTCCCGGTTCACCTCGATGATCAGGGTGCCGGGTACCAGCGTGATCAACTCGGCCGTGAGCGCAAGGTTCAGGTCGGTACGTACCCGCAGTTGCACCGCGATGATCGCGCCCCGGGGCCGGTAGCCCGGCCGCACCGCGATCCAGGCCACGCGGACGCTGGCACTGACCAGTTCGGTGACGAATCGACCGGCCAGCAGCAGCAGCGCCCACAGGCGTAGCCGGCCGCCGAAGGTGACCGGCGGCAACGGGAAGAACAGCAGTACGGCCGCGGCGAGCAGCAGCCCGCCGAGCAGGTTGTCCCAGGAGAACCGGCCCCAGAGCAGGCACCAGATCAGCACCATCCAGACCAGGGCCAGCAGCCGGTCCCGCCAGCGGCCGAGCCGGGCGTGTACGCGGGTCACCGGGTCGTCGGGGCCGCTCACCCGCCCGGTCACCGGACACCGCCGGAGAGCGCGCCCCGCCCCGTGGCCGAGGTACCTCCGGACACGACGGCCCGCCCCGTCACGGGGACACCCCGGAAAGAACGGCCCGCCCCGTCACGGCGCGCCGCCGGGGAGGACGGCGCGTACGTACGGGGTGCGGGCGCGCAGGTCGGTCGCCGCGTCGGTGGTCACCCCGAACAGCGGGTCGGCGGCCACGGTGAGCACCATGCCCAGCGCGACCAGGGCCGTGGTGGCGCCGACCATCAGGGCGGGCAGCCGGCTCGGCGGGGCGGCGGCGACCAGCCGGGGCGCCCGCCAGAACGCGATGCTCCACACCCGGGACGCGGCGTAGAGGGTGAGCAGGCTGGTGGCGGTACCGGCGGCGACCAGCGCCCAGGGCAGCACGCCCCCGGCGCCGACTCCGGCCTGGAGCAGGCCAAGTTTGCCGAGGAACCCGGAGAACGGCGGAACCCCGGCGAGGTTCATCGCCGGCACGAAGAAGAGCACCCCGAGCAGCGGGGCCACCCGGGCCAGGCCGCCGAGCCGGCGCAGGTCGGTGCTGCCGGCCCGCGCCTCGACCAGCCCGGCGACCAGGAACAGGGTGGTCTGGATGGTGATGTGGTGGACCACGTAGAAGATCGCCCCGGAAAGGCCGGCAACGCTGCTCAGCGCCACCCCGAAGATCATGTAGCCGATGTGGCTGACCAGCGTGAACGAGAAGAGCCGCTTCATGTCCGACTGGGCGACCGCGCCGAGGATGCCGACCACCATGGTCAGCCCGGCCACCACCATCAGCAGCCCGTCGACGTCGCCGCCGGGGAAGAGCAGGGTCTCGGTGCGGATGATCGCGTAAACGCCGACCTTGGTGAGCAGGCCCGCGAAGACCGCGGTGACCGGAGCGGGCGCGGTCGGGTAGCTGTCCGGCAGCCAGGCCGAGAGCGGGAACACGGCCGCCTTGACCCCGAAGGCCAGCAGCAGGATGAGCTGGAGGGTGAGCCGTACGCCGTCGGGCAGCGCGTCGAGCCGCCCGGCGAGCTGGGCCATGTTGAGGGTGCCGGTGGCCGCGTACACGAGGCCGACCCCGACCAGGAAGATCATCGACGACAGGATGCTGACCACCACGTACGTCGACCCGGTCCGGATCCGACTCTCGGTGCCGCCGAGCGTGATCAGCACGAAGCTCGCGGCCAGCAGGATCTCGAAGCCGACGAAGAGGTTGAACAGGTCGCCGGCGAGGAAGGCGTTGGTGACGCCGGCGGTGAGCACCAGGTAGGTGGGGTGGTAGATGGTCACCGGCGCGGACTCGCCGATGTCCCCCCGGCCCTGCCCGATCGAGTAGAGCAGCACGCACAGCGTCACGGCCGAGGAGACCACCAGCATCAGCGCGGCGAGTTGGTCGGCGACCAGCACGATCCCCACCGGCGGGGGCCAGCCGCCGATCCGCACCACCACCGGCCCGTGCCGGTACGCCTCGACGAGCAGCGCCACGGCGACCACCACCCCGACGGCCAGCACGACCACGCTGACGGTGCGCTGGAGCCCGGGCCGGTTGGCCAGCAGCAGGGTGAGCGCGGCGCCCAGCAACGGCACCACCACCGGAAGCGGGACGAGCCAGGCGTAGCCCGTCACGGTGTCTCCCCCCGGTGCTGCCGGCGCAGGTGCGGCTCCGGGTCGACCTGTTCCGGGTCGCCGCCGGGGCCCTCGCCGCCGAGGTCGGGCGCGGGCAGCTCGTTGTGCGCGGCCAGCGTGGCGACCTGACGGTCCTCCAGGTCGTCCTGCACCTCGTCGTTGCCGGTCAGATACCAGTTGCGGTACGCGACCGCGAGCAGGAACGCGGTGAACCCGAAGGTGATCACGATGGCGGTGAGGATCATCGCCTGCGGCAGCGGGTCGCTCATCCGGTCCACCGGTGCGGTGCCGACCGCGGGCGCGTCCCCGGACCGGCCGCCGAGCAGGATCAGCAGGTTGACCCCGTTGCCGAGCAGGATGACGCCGAGCAGGATGCGGGTCAGGCTGCGTTCCAGCAGCAGGGTGACGCCGGTGCCGGCGAGCGCCCCGACGACGACGATCAGCACCAGGGTCGGCCCGGTCCCGCTCACGGTCGCCATCCCTGCGGGTCGACGATCAGCCCGCCCTCGGTCTTGCCGGTTGCCTCGATGTGGCGGTCGATTTCGGCGCCGAGGCTGCGCAGAATGTCCAGCATCAGGCCGACCACGATCAGGTAGACCCCGACGTCGAAGAAGATCGACGTGACGACGTAGAAGTTTCCGATGCCGGGCAGCCAGAGGTCGACCTTCGCGCTTTCCAGCACGGATCCGCCGACGACGAGGGCGACCACGCCGGCGCCGACCGACATCGCCAGGCCGGCACCGAGGATCGTGCCGGCGGCGACGGGGGCCGCCTCGGCCAGCTCGTACCGGCCGCCGGCGAGGTAGCGCAGGGTCAGGGCGAGGCCGGCGACCAGGCCGCCCGAGAAGCCGCCGCCGGGGGCGTTGTGCCCGGAGAAGAGCAGGAACAGGGAGAAGAGCACGATGGTGTGGAAGATCAGCCGGGTGACCACCTCGAAGACGATGGACCGGCGGCGCATGGTGAGGGTGGGGCCGCCGCGCAGCCACACCGGCCGCTGCGGTCCCCGCCGCGGTCCCCGCCGCAGGGAGCGCTCGGGGCGGCGCGGCCGGGGGCCGGTGCGGGAGCGCTGGAAGATCAGGCTGGCCACCCCGGTCGCGGCCACCACGAGCACGGAGATCTCCCCCATGGTGTCCCAGGCCCGGATGTCGACCAGGACCACGTTTACCACGTTGCGCCCGTACCCATCGCTGACCGCGAGGCCCGGGAAGGCCAGCGAGATCGGTGACGCGGTGCGGGCACCGACCGCGACCAGGCAGAGCCCGGCGAGGACCACCCCGACCGCCGCCCCGACGGACCGGCGCACCCACCGGCTGCGGCGCAGCGGGCGGGTGGAGAACCGTTCGGGCAACCGGCGCAGCACCAGCACGAAGACCGCGATGGTCGCCGTCTCCACCAGGAACTGGGTCAGCGCCACGTCGGGCGCGCCGTGCAGGACGAACATCATCGCGGAGCCGTAGCCGGTGACCCCGACCAGCAGCATCGCCGTGAGTCGGCGGCGGGCGCCGACGGCGAGCAGCGCGGCCACCACCGTCACCAGGCCGACCACCAGTTGCAGCGGGGTTTCCCAGAGCGCGACCCGCTGCCGCCACGGGCCGGCGGTCAGCATCGCCCCGCCGGGCACGACGACGAGGACCAGCAGGATCGTCCCGAGGTACTGCGGCAGGGAGCCGCGCTGAGTGGCGCTGGTGACCTCGATGGCGAGCCGGTCGAAGGCGTGGGTCAGCCACTCGTATCCCCGCGCGCTGGCGACCGGCGCGCGCACCCGGGCCAGCACGGGGACGAGCGGGCCGCGCAACGCGAACAGGGCCGCGCCGCCGGCGAGGGCCAGGGCGGACATGCCGAGCGCCAGGGTCGGCCCGTGCCAGAGCGCGAGGTGCTCGGGCACCGGGCCGAAGAGTTCGGCGTACGGGCGCAGCAGCGCGCCCAGCGGGCCGGCGAGCAGGCCGACGACCAGCCCCGCGGCGGCCAGCAGGGCGGGCGGCCCCAGCATGGCGGCGGGGACGGGCTGCGGCTCGGTCTGCTCGGCGGGCGGGCGGGCGCCGAACGCGCCCCAGACGAAGCGGGCCGTGTACGCGACGCTGAGCGCGGTGCCGGCGACGAGGCCCGCGAGGACCAGCGGCTGGTCGGCGAACGCGGCGAGGACGGCCTCCTTGGCGACGAAGCCGACCATCGGGGGCAGCCCGGCCATCGAGGCGGCGGCCAGCACCGCGACGGCGGCCAGCAGCGGGGCCTGCCGCCCGAGCCCGGACAGTTCCCGCAGGTCGCGGGTGCCGGTGGTGTGGTCGATCGCGCCGACGACGAGGAAGAGTGCCGCCTTGAACAGCGCGTGCGCGAGCAGCATCGCCGCGCCCGCCAGGGCGGCTTTCGGGGTGCCCGCGCCGAGCACCACGGTCAGCAGGCCGAGCTGGCTGACGGTGCCGTACGCCAGCAGCAGCTTCAGGTCGCACTGGCGCAGCGCGGCCCAGCCGGCGCCCAGCATGGTGAGCAGCCCGGCGGTGACCGTCACGGGCCGCCACGGGCCGACGGCGGCCAGCACCGGGGCGAGCAGCCCGAGCAGGTAGACACCGGCCTTCACCATCGCCGCGGCGTGCAGGTACGCGCTGACCGGCGTCGGGGCGGCCATCGCCTGCGGCAGCCAGCCGCTGAACGGCAGCACCGCCGACTTGGCCAGCGCCCCGGCCAGCACCAGCAGCACGGCGGTGGCCAGGTAGCCGCCGGCCGGCAGCCCGGCCCCGGCGAGCTCCGACCAGCGGTACCCGCCGGCGTGCCGGCCGAGCATCAGGAACCCGACCAGCATCGCCAGCCCGCCGAACGTGGTCACGGTGAGCGCCTGCGCCGCGGCCCACCGGCTGGCCCGCCGCTCGGTGCTGTGCCCGATCAGCAGGTAGGAGAAGATGGTGGTCAGCTCCCAGAAGACGTAGAGCAGCAGCAGGTCGTCGGCGAGCACGAGGCCGAGCATCGCGCCGGCGAAGGCGACGAGCACTGCCGCGAACCGGGCCAGCCCGGCCGACCCGGCGGCGAAGTACCGCGCGCAGTAGACCAGCACCAGCGCGCCGACACCGCCGACCAGCAGGGTCATCAGCCAGGACAGGGTGGTCAGCCGGAAGGCCAGCTCCAGCCGCAGTTGCGGCACCCAGGGATACGTCTCGACGAGCGCACCGCCGTTGCGCACCGCCGGCGTACGGGCCACGGCCCAGCCGAACGCGGCGGCCGGCGCGAGGGCGAGGGGGTAGCAGGCGCGCGGACCCCACCACCGGACCAGCAGCGGCGCGACGAGCGCCGCCACCAGGTGAAGGATCAGCAGTACGAGCACCCGCGCTCCCGGTCGAGGTGGCAGCAGCGCGCCCGAGGGGAGACGCCTATCAGCGATCAGACGCCAGTTTCCGGCCCGACGGGCGGTTTTACCGGAATTCGCGGGAGTTGGTGGCGGTACGCGGCCGGCGTCCGCCGGCCACGCCCCGTGGTCACCTGAGGAGCTTCCCGATCACACCCCTGATCCCACCCGAGGCGGAACCTCCAGATCCCGAGGGGGAGTATTCGCCCACCACCGCCCCGCCGGCGAAGAAGCGCAGCAGGGAGGCATTGGCGAACTGCGTCGAGCCAGGGCCCGGCAGGCCATTGAATGGCAGGTACCTGGCGACGACGTCACCCTTCCCGTGCCAGAAGGCTGCCGCCAGGAGCTCCGCCAGCAGGTAGGCGGGGTCGTGGCCCGATCCCCTGAGGGCGACCGCGGCGTCGCCGACCACCCGCTTGCCGATCAGACCGGAGAAGAACGTGCCCAGCCCCGCCAGAGCCGGTGCCAGCTCACGTCGGACCGCGTCGCCGTCCGGGCCCTGTAGCCGGTTAGCCAGCGCGCCGGCGGCCTCCCGAGTACCGGGTTGCGTCACCGCGCACGACCGGGCGACGGCCGCGACCACGGCAGCGAGAATGTGCACCCACAGCTCCGGCTCGGCCCGGCTCGGGACGACGAAGCCGAGGGTCACGCAGAGGCCCGCCCGGCCGGAGCCGCTCTCCACCGCCTCCACCGGAATGCTAACCAGAAGCAGCCTGGCTCCTCCCAGTCCGCACGAGACGCCGGCCGGCAGGCGCGTCGCGCCCACCTCGCCGGCAAGGAACCCCGCCAGCTCATGGACCCGGTGGTTCTGGGCCTCGGAGAGGGTCTCCAAGTCGCCGATCACCAGCCCGTGCTGGACCCCGGGCATGAATCCGAAGACGAGCGGCGCGATCGACGGCGGCCCGCCGGCTGAGCCGGCGAACAGGGTCCGAACGCTCATGACATGACCACCTTCCGGATGCTCTCGCGGATCTGCTGCACGCCCCACCCGGTCTTGGCGCTTCCCACGATCCAGACGAAGGGAATCCTGTTCTTCTTGCAGATGCCCTCGACCAGGTTGCGGTGCTCCTGGAACTGGCTGTCGAACTGGTCCCGGATGCCCTTGGCGCTGGAATCCTCCGGGGAACTGTTCGACAGCAGGTCAAACTTGGTACCGAAGACGATCACCAGATCCAGTTTTCGGTTCAGCCTGCGATCTCCGAGCACCGCGCGCGGCACGCTGGCATACCCCTTCTGTTCGGCAACGTAGCGGGGATCGAAGCCCGCCCCGGCCCCGGCCGCGTTGTCCGCGCGGGGAGCCAGCACGAAGACGAGGACGCGCTTGGCCCGACGCGGCGACTGGTTCAGCTGGTTCCGGATCTCCCACGGCTCACTGCCGGCCGTGTCGGTGATGCGCGGGATCAGCGTGTACTTCCCGTACGGGACCGGCTCCAAGGCCGGGGTCCGCGCCACCCCGACGGTGGGTCGGGAATCCGCGAAGGGCGCGCTGTCGTCCTTCCACTTCCGCCAGAGCTGCGTCTTGCCGGAACCCGCCGAACCCAGCAGCACGACGTGGATGCGCTTCTCGTGGCGCTTGGCCCACATCCTGCCGAAGAAGGCGGTGACGAAGCTGAGCCCGAGGATGCCGACGACGATTTCGAAGACGTCCTTGATGCCCTGCCAGTGCTCCTTGACCCATCGGGTCGTCCGCGCCCAGAGACCGGGGTCCCACCGGCCCAGTCCGTCCCGGACGGCAGCCTCCTGCGCCGCCTTCTCGTCCTCGTTCCCGGCCGAACCGGTGATCTCGGCGCAGCCCTGCCGCAGCAGCTGCCAGCGCACCTCCTCCACCGTCCGATACGCCAGCTTCCGGGCGCAGTCGAGGTCGACGTCGAGGCCCGAGACGTCGACCGTGACCGCGACGACCGCGCCGACGGAGACGCCCTTCAGGGTCGCCCCCTCCTGCGACCAGTCGGTCGTGACGACGTAGGCGCCCCGCGGCTCGGGAGTGGAATCCTCCGAATCGGCTTGCGGGCTGTCGCATGCCGCAATCGGCAGGGCCGCGATGACGACGAGTAAGGCCATTCCGCGCTTCAGTGCCCGCACCTGACGTAGCCCCGCTCTTTCCTGGCGTACTCCGTGGAACGCGAACCGGTCGTCACCGCGTGTCGTCACGACCTGTCAGGACGGCCCGGGTGACGTAAGCATCATGGCGTCGGTGGGCAAGCAGGACGGCCAGCGCCAGTCCGATTGGTAGGCTCCATAGGCTTTTCTGGCGATAGAGGTGTCCGGAAAGCGACTCCTCCGACGACATCGCGGTTCGACACTCTGCACCAAACCGCCCGCCCCGCGGCCCGGTCCGGAGGGTCGGGAGCACGAGCACGGTCCGGCTATCCTCGCCGCCGTGAGGGCAGTGGAGATCGAAGCACCCGTCGTCGGCGTCACCGTCTATCCGGACCGGGCCCGGCTCACCCGCCGGGGCAGCGCCCGGCTGGCCGCCGGTGAGCACCGGGTACGCGTCGCGCCGTTGCCGCTGGGGCTGCGGCGGGACTCGCTGCGGGTCGGCGGCCGGGGCGCGGTCACCGTGCTCGGCGTGGACGTGATTACGTGGCGGCAGGCACGCAGCGCCGACGGGCAGGTCCGCGAGTGGGAGCAGCGGAGCCGGGAGCTGGCCGACGAGCTGGCCGAGGTCGACGACGCGTACGGGATCGAGGCGCAGCGGGGGCAGTTCCTCGCCGGGCTGGCCGAGCGGGCCGGCGGCACGTACGCCCGCGCGCTCGCCGCCGGTGACGCCGAGCCGGCCGACGTGGTCACCTTCGCCGACTCGGTGGCCGGCCAGCTCGCCGACTCGCACGGCCGTCGACGCGGGTTGACCCGGCGGCGGACGGAGCTGACCGAGGAACTGGCCCTCGTGCAACGGCAGCTTGAGGCCGCGAGCGGCAAGCGGGAGCCGGACCGGTTGGCCGCCGAGGTGACCGTGTCGGTGGACGTCGACGACGCCGAGCTGGACCTGGAGCTGACCTACCTGGTCGACGGGGCCCGCTGGCAGCCTTCCTACGACCTGCGGCTGGTCGACGACACCGTGACCGTGACCTGGTTCGGTTTGGTCAGTCAGGACACCGGCGAGGACTGGCCGGAGTGCGTACTCCAGCTCTCGACGGCCCGTCCGGCGGCGGCGACCGGCGTACCCGAGCTGTCGACCTGGTATCTCGACCGGGTCCGGCCGATGCCGCGGGCGGCCATGCCGGCGGCGAGCTTCGGCGCGGTGCCGGCGCCCGCGCCGCCCTCCGGGGCGGCGGCCGACGCGGTCGGTGGGTCGGCCCGGACCGGCGTGCCGCAGCCCAAGGTGCGGCAGAGCGTGGCCACGGTCGAGCAGGGGGTCAGCGCGGCCACCTACCGGCCGGCCCGCCCGGTCGCGGTGCCGGCTGACGGCAGCGCGTACCGGGCCACCATCGCCGTGCTGGAGCTGCCCGCCCGGCTGGACCACGTGACCGTGCCGGTCCGCGCGGCCGAGGCGCACCTGCGGGCCACGGTCCGCAACACCTCGGCGCACACGCTGCTCCCCGGCCCGGCGGCGGTCTTCCACGGCGCCGACTTCGTCGCCGCGACCCGGCTGCCGACGTGGGCGCCCGGCGAGGAGACCGAGCTGGCACTCGGGGTGGACGATCGGGTACGGGTGGAACGGAGGCTGGGCCGCCGTGCCGACACCCGGGCCACGCTCGGCTCGACCCGACGGCGGGACGTGGAGTACCGGATCAGCGTGGCCAACCACACGCCCCGGCCCGCGACCGTGGAGGTACGCGACCAACTGCCGGTGTCCCGCGACGAGTCGGTGGTCGTCCGGGAGGCCACCTGCGCCCCGCCGCCGGACGAGCGCACCGAGCTGGGCGAGCTGACCTGGCGGTTGCGGCTCGAACCGGGGGCGAGCGGCGAGGTCACCATGGGCTTCCGGGTCGAACTCGCCAAGGGGGTCGAGCTGGCCGGCTGGCGGGAGTGACGGTTTCACACCAACAGGTCGCGGCGGGTCTCCACGAGCAGGTCGCGGCGGGTCTCCACGAGCAGGTCGGGGCGGGTCTCCACGAGCAGGTCGGGGCGGTCGAGCTGGAGAACGACCTTGTTGACCACGCGCTGGGCGGCGGCGAGGGAACGCACGGAGAGCAGTCGCCCCCGGCTCTCCCGGCGCAGGACGAAGAAGTGCACGGCGGCGCGGACCTGCCCCCGGTCGGCGGCGCTGGACTGGGCGGTCTCGCGAACCAGCTCGCGCAGGCAGACCGCGAGCCGTTCGGCGAGCTCCAGCTCGGGGCCGTGCAGCCCGGCGCGGAGTGCGGCAAGATGGCTGTCGACCTTGCGGATGAGCACGTCGGTGCCTGGCCCGGCGCCTTGCTCCTCGGCGGCCATCCGACCTCCTTCACATCTCGCTGCGGTGAAGTTACTTTAGGTCGCGACATGGAAGCAAGCAGTTAAGTAAGGCTTAACGGAGCAAACTCCCATTTCATCCCTAACTCGGCCAGCGGGGCGGCTCCCGTGCGGCCCGCCGGTCCCGACCCACGCGGATGTCCCACCCCCGAGGCAGGATGGGGGCCGTGGCGGAGGTGACGGCCGGCTTCGGCGTGGCGGAGGCGGCCCGGGTGCTGGCGGGGTTCGGCCCGGCGACCCGGGAGTGGTTCTCGGCGGCCTTCGCGACGCCCACCCCCGCCCAGGTCGGCGCCTGGCGGTCGGTGGCGGCCCGGCGCAACGCGCTGGTCGTCGCGCCCACCGGCTCCGGCAAGACCCTCGCGGCGTTCCTCTGGTCACTGGACCGGCTGGCCGGGGCACCACCGCCGGCCGAGCCCCGGCAGCGTTGCCGGGTGCTCTACGTCAGCCCGCTCAAGGCCCTCGCCGTCGACGTCGAGCGCAACCTGCGCGCGCCCCTGGCCGGCATCCGGCAGGCCGCCACCCGGCTCGGCGTCACCCCGCCGGAGATCACCGTCGGGATGCGCACCGGCGACACCCCCGCCGACGAGCGGCGGGCCTTCGCGCGCACCCCGCCGGACATCCTCATCACCACCCCCGAGTCGCTGTTCCTGCTGCTCACCTCCGCCGCGCGGGATTCGCTGCGCGGCGTGGAGACGGTCATTGTCGACGAGGTGCACGCGGTCGCCGGGACGAAGCGCGGCGCGCACCTGGCGCTCTCCCTGGAACGCCTGGACGAGTTGCTGCCCGCCCCGGCCCAGCGCATCGGCCTGTCCGCCACCGTCCGGCCGATCGACGCGTGCGCTCGGTTCCTCGGCGGGGCCCGGCCCGTCGACGTGGTGCAGCCGCCCAGCGCCAAGACCATCGAGGTCGGCGTCGAGGTGCCGGTGGAGGACATGACCCACCTCGACGAGCAGGAGCCGCCCCCCGACGACCTGGGCGGCCCCGGCCCGCGCCGGGCCTCGATCTGGCCCGCCGTCGAGGAGCGCGTGTTCGCGTTGGTCCGGGCGCACCGGTCGACAATCGTCTTCACCAACTCCCGGCGCAGCGCCGAGCGGCTCTGCGCCCGGCTCAACGAGCTGGCCGCCGAGGAGCTGGCCGGCGCGGGGCCGGCTGCCGAGGAGCCGGGCACCGCACCCCCGGGCGGCTCCCCCGCCCGACCGCCGGCCGAGGTGATGGCCCAGGCCGGTACGGCGGCCGGGGCGGCCCCGGTGATCGCCCGCGCCCACCACGGCAGCGTCTCGCGAGAAGAACGCAAGCACATCGAGGAGGCCCTGAAGTCCGGCCAGCTCCCCGCCGTGGTGGCCACCTCCAGCCTGGAGCTGGGCATCGACATGGGCGCGGTCGACCTGGTGGTGCAGATCGCGGCCCCGCCCAGCGTCGCCGCCGGCCTGCAACGCGTCGGCCGGGCCGGGCACCAGGTCGGCGCGGTCTCCCGGGGCGTGGTGTTCCCCAAGCACCGGGGCGACCTGCTCTCCTGCGCCGTCGTCGCCGAGCGGATGGCCGCCGGGGCCATCGAGGAGCTGCACTACCCGCGCAACCCCCTCGACGTGCTCGCCCAGCAGATCGTCGCGATGGTGGCCCTCGAACCGTGGCGGGTCGGCGACCTGGCCGTGGTGGTCCGCCGGGCCGCCCCCTTCGCCGAGTTGCCCGACTCCGCGCTGCACTCCGTGCTGGACATGCTCTCCGGCCGGTACCCGTCGACCGCGTTCGCGGAGCTGCGGCCCCGGCTGGTCTGGGACCGCGCCGCCGACGTGCTCACCGGCCGGCCCGGCGCACAGCGGCTCGCCGTCACCAGCGGCGGCACCATCCCCGACCGGGGCCTGTTCGGCGTCTTCCTCGCCGGGGCGGAGCGGGCCGCCCGGGTCGGCGAGCTGGACGAGGAGATGGTCTACGAGTCGCGAATCGGCGACGTCTTCCTGCTCGGTTCGTCGTCCTGGCGGATCGAGGAGATCACCCCCGACCGGGTGCTGGTCTCCCCCGCTCCCGGCCAGGCCGCCCGGATGCCGTTCTGGAAGGGCGACCAGCTCGGCCGCCCGGTGGAGCTGGGTCGGGCCATCGGCGCCCGGGTGCGGGCCCTGCTGCGGCAGGGCGACGAGGCGGCGGTGGCCGCGCTGCGCGCCGGCGGGCTCGACGACTGGGCCGCCGGCAACCTGGTGGCGTACCTGCGGGAGCAGCAGGCCGCGACCCGGTCCCTGCCCGACGACCGCACCGTGCTGGTCGAGCGGTTCCGCGACGAGCTGGGCGACTGGCGGCTCGCCGTGCACAGCCTGCTCGGTGCCCGCGTCAACGGCCCCTGGGCCCTGGCCATCGGCCGCCGCCTCGCCGAGCGGTACGGCGTCGACGCGCAGGTCATGCCCTCCGACGACGGAATCGTGGTGCGGCTGCCCGACACCGCCGAGGAACCGCCCGGCGCCGACGTGGTGGTCTTCGAGCCCGACGAGATCGCCCAGCTCGTCGAGGAGTCCGTCGGCACGTCCGCGCTGTTCGCGTCCCGGTTCCGGGAGTGCGCGGCCCGGTCGCTGCTGCTGCCCCGCCGCGACCCGCGCCGCCGCCAGCCGCTGTGGCAGCAGCGCCAGCGGGCCGCCCAGCTTCTCGACGTGGCCCGCGAGTACGCCGACTTCCCGGTCACCCTGGAGGCCGTCCGGGAGTGCCTCCAGGACGTGTTCGACCAGCCGGCGCTCGCCGCGCTGATGCGCGACCTAACTGCCCGGAAGGTCCGCCTGGTCGAGGTGGAGACGGACCGCCCGTCACCGTTCGCCCGCTCACTGCTGTTCGGATACGTGGGCGCGTTCCTCTACGAGGGAGACGCCCCCCTCGCGGAGCGGCGGGCCGCCGCGCTGGCCCTGGACTCGGCGCTGCTCGGCGAGTTGCTCGGCCGGGTCGACCTGCGGGAGCTGCTCGACCCGGCGGTGCTCGCCGAGACCGATCGGCAGTTGCGTTGGCTGACCGAGCAGCGCCGCCCCCGCGACGCGGAGGACGCCGTCGAGCTGCTCCGCACGGTCGGCGACCTGTCGGAGGCGGAGCTGGCCGAGCGGGGCGTGCCCGTCGACTGGCTCGCCGGGCTGGCGGCGGCCCGCCGGGTGCTGCGGGTACGGGTCGCCGGCGAGGAGCGCTGGGTCGTCGTCGAGGACGCCGCCCGGCTGCGCGACGCGCTCGGCGTGGCGCTGCCGGGCGGGGTGGCCGAGGCGTACCTCGCGCCGGTGGCCGACCCGCTCGGCGACCTGGTCGCCCGGTACGCCCGCAGCCACGGCCCGTTCGCCGCCGCCACCTGCGCCGCCCGCTTCGGCCTCGGCGTGGCCGTCGTGGAGCAGGAGTTGCGCCGGCTCGCCGCCGCCGGGCGGGTGGTCTCCGGCGAGTTCGCCCCCGACACCGTGGGCACCCAGTGGTGCGACGCCGAGGTGCTGCGGCTGCTACGCCGCCGTTCCCTGGCCGCGCTGCGCCGGGAGATCGAGCCGGTGCCGCCGAGGGCGCTCGCGGCGTTCCTGCCCCGCTGGCAGCAGGTCGGCTCGTCAGCCCGGGGGGTGGAGGCCGTCGCCGCCGCCGTCGAGCAGTTGCAGGGGGCGGCCGTGCCGGCGTCGGCGCTGGAGCGGCTCGTGCTGTCCGGCCGGGTCGCTGACTACTCCCCCGCCCAACTCGACGAGCTGTGCGCCGGCGGCGAGGTGTTGTGGGCCGGGTCCGGGGCGATCTCCGGCGGCGACGGCTGGGTCACCCTGGCGTACGCCGACGCCGCGCCGCTGCTGCTTCCCCCGCCCGACGACGCGCTGATCCGTACCCCGGTGCACGACGCCGTGCTCGACGCGCTCGGCGACGGGCAGGCGCTGTTCTTCCGGTCGCTGGCCGACCGGATCGGCTCGGCCGACGACGCCGCGCTGGCCGCGGCGATCTGGGACCTGGTGTGGGCCGGGCACCTCACCAACGACACCCTCGCCCCGCTGCGGGCGGCGCTCGGCGGCGGCGGGGCGCACCGGTCCCGGCCGGCCGCGCCGCGCACCCGGTTCCGCCGTCCCGGCCGGGTGGCGCTGCCCAGCCGCAGCGGCCCGCCCACCGTGGCGGGCCGCTGGTCCCGGCTGCCGGAGCGGGACCTCGACCCGACCCGCCGGGCCGCCGCCCTCGCCGACGTGCTGCTGGAGCGGCACGGCGTCGTCACCCGGGGCGCGGTCGTCGCCGAGCAGGTGACCGGCGGTTTCGCGGCCGTCTATCCGGTGCTGTCGGCGCTGGAGGAGCGCGGGGCGGCCCGGCGGGTGGCCGGGGGCGTTTGAGCCGGCGTGCGACCCCGAGATCTGCCGCCCGGGTCGGGTGGGCCCGGGATCACCTGGTCTGCCACGGCTCTTCGCGGTCGGGTTCGGTGGGTTGGGCTGCTGGACGCCACAGTTGTAGTTCCGTGGCGGTGCGCAGGACGTCGCGGGCGGCGGCGGCCACCCGGCAGTGTGCCGTTCGGCAGGTCGGGCAGCGTCCGTCGGGGGCGGGTTGGTGGTCGCGGAGGACCCAGCGGGCGGTGAGGATCAGCCGGTTGCGGATCTGGGCCAGCGAGAGGAACGGCGCGGTCATCCTCAGCCCACCCCGAGGGTGACGGCGAGGGGGACGAGCGCCGTCGGGGCGCGCGGGTCGCGGGCGACCTGGGCGAGCACGTCCCGGCCGGCTGGTCGGTGGCGGATCTCGGCCGGCGCGATCCGGTCGGCCTCCATCAGGACCCGGCCGGCGCTGACCGGATCGTCGGCCTGGAGGTAGGCGCGGGCGGTGTCGAGCAGGTGCGCGGCGCGGTGCTCGGCGGGCAGCCACCGCCACCCGTCCCGCGCGGTCGCCTTCTCGTGCCAGACCACGGCCTCCCCACCGTCGCCCAACTCCACCGCTGCGGCGGCCCGGGCCAACTCCACCGCCGTCGGCCCGAACCCGGTGCGGTGGTGGTCGTGCCCGTCACCCACCCGGGCGGCCAGGGCGGCGGCCTCGTCCAGCAGCTCGGCCACCGCCGCGTCGTCGCCGAGGCGGGCGGCGGCCAGCGCCGCCTGGACGAGCAGCGTCCCGCACAGGGACAACTCCGGGGGCAGGCCGAACTCGATCACCGGCGGGGCGATCCGGTAGGCGGCGGCCAGCACCGCCGACTTCGCCACCCGCACCTGCCCCGACGCCCGCAACACCTGACCGAGCTGAACGTCTGCGGCGGCCACCACCACCCGCTCACCCGTGGCAGCGATCATCGCCCGGTCCGCAGCCAGCCACGCCAGGTCCGGAGCACCCAGCTTCACCAACAACGACGCGGTCACCCGGTACACCTCCACCAGCGGCACCCGACCTGCCACCGGATCGGCGGCGTGGACGCGCTCCGCGTCGGCCAGCAATTGCGGCAGCAGGTCGACCACGCATGCATAGCGGGCATACCGAAAGGTGATCCAGGCATGCGCCACCTGCCGGGCCAGCTCGACAGCCGGCAGCACCGACCGACCGCCCGCCGAGCGGCCAAGGGGAACCTCGTACCGGGACAACGCCGCCCGGACCCGCTCGACCCCTGCGAGCCGCTCGATCACCCCGGCGGGCCGCACGTCCTGACCCAGCAACACCGCCGCGTCGATCCGCAGGACCGCGGCCACCTCCCGGAGCGTCGACACCCGGTCCAGCGAGCGGACACCCCGCTCGACCTTGTCCACCCAACTCTTCGACTTCCCCAACCGGTCGGCGAACACCTGC
>NZ_SMKJ01000163.1:0-15781 GCF_004348615.1 Micromonospora sp. KC207 | reverse complement strand
GCGGTGAGCTGGCGCAGGATGGGCGACATGCCCGCTGAGCTGAGCGAACGCCTCGTCGAGCTGTTCCGGTGGATCGATCCCGGCCCGCAGAGCGCCCACCTGGTCAGCGATGTCTCCGGCTGGTGGCGGGACCCGGCGGTGCTGACGGCACTCGGGCCGGCCCTGGCCGAGCCGTTCCGGGACGCCCGGCCGACCGTGGTGATCGCCCCCGCCGTGACCGGGCTGCTCCTCGGCCCGCTCGTCGCGACCGCGCTCGGGGTCGGCTTCGTGCCCGCGCACAAGACGGGGGACGGGCGGCTGCTCGTGGGGGCGACGACCTGGGCGCAGAGCCCGCCGGACTTCCGGGGCCGCCGGGTCGAACTGGGCGTCCGGGACCGACACCTGAGCCCCAGCGACCGGGTGCTCGTGGTCGACGACTGGGTCGCCACCGGCGCCCAACTGCACGCCCTGTACGCGATCTGCGCCGCCCGGGGCGCCGAGGTCGTCGGCACCTCCGCCGTGGTCGTCGACTGCCCGCCCGAACTCGCCATCGAGCTGCGGGTACGCGGCCTGGTCGGGAGCGACCGGCTGACGTCGCCCGACGGGTTGACCTGAAGCAAGGTTCAAGTCGCACGATCGGAGCATGGGCAATGCAATTCTGGACGAGGCGTACCGGCGGCTGCACCGCACCGGCCCGGAGTTCGCGGGCTGGCTTTCCAACCACGGCCCGATGGCTGTCGAGGCACTGGCCCGACACGGGCACGACGCCCGGGTGCACCGCTGGCTGGACGACTACCTCCGGCGGCTCGACGAGCTGCCACGCGGCATCCGGCCGATCGACGACTGGCGGGCCGCCCTCG
This sequence comes from Micromonospora sp. KC207, assembly GCF_004348615.1. NCBI lineage: Bacteria > Bacillati > Actinomycetota > Actinomycetes > Micromonosporales > Micromonosporaceae > Micromonospora > Micromonospora sp. KC207. The sequence goes on along the minus strand of NZ_SMKJ01000163.1, from coordinate 14,942 downwards.
GCGACCCGAAACGCGCCGGCGACTGGCTGGCGCACTTCGACCGGGAGATGCGCGAGCGGCCGTGGCGGGAAACCCTCGGCACCTGGTGGCCCCGGCTGCTGCCGGGCATCGCCGCCGGGGCCACCCACGGCGTCATCCGGGTCGGGCACGCCGTCCGGGCGCTGCGCGCCGACGAGGCCAGCCCGGACCGGCTCACCGAACTCGGCCAGGCTCTCGCCTACTGGGCCGCGCGCTGGCAGCCGGTCCCGGGCGCGGCCCCGCCGCCGGCGACAACCGCCAAAGAGGGCGACGCGCCGACCCAAGAGGGCGAGGCACCCGCCGGAGGGGGCGACGCGCCGACCGGAACACACGAGGCACCCGCCGGAGAGGGCGGCGCGCCCATCCGACAGGCCGGGGTGGCCGCCGCGCTGGCCGGGCTTCCCCGGATCGCCGAGCGCACCGGCGGTATCCGCGAGCGGCTGGGCCGGCTGCCGGACGTACCGGAGTGGGAGTCGTCGCTCGCGGCGCTGCGACCTGCGCGGACCCCGGCCGAGGCGGAGCGGGGACTCGCCGAACTGGTGCACCGGGCGAGCCTGGACTACCTCCGGTACGGGCAGTCGGAGCCGGTCATGCTGGTGCACGCGGTGACCGCGCCGACGGCTGTGCTGCGTACCCTGCCGGAGCTGGACCCCGGGCTCTGGGCGCCGAGCCTCACCGCGGCCTGGTCCGCGACGGCGGCGGTCACCGCCGTGTACGCCGCCCCGGGCGGCGTCGCGCCACCGTCCGTCGCCTCCGGCACCCCGGCGGAGGTCTTCGCCCGAGCGGCACGGCACGGCGACGCGCACGTGGTGAAGCTCGCCGACGCGGTGCTCGACGCCCACGCGGCGACGGGGGACGAGCGGGTGCTCGCCGCGGCCGGCTACGCGGCGCAGCTCATCTGAGCATCGACGCTCGGCTCACGCGGGCACCCCTGCTGGGTATCGACGCTCGGCCCATGCCGGCGATCCCGCCCAGGGTTGCCGCCCGGCTCATCCCGGCGTCGCCCCTGCGCCGAGGAACTCCTCCACGGCGGTGCATACCCGGCCCAACGCCTCGGCCGAGCGGGCCAACGGGCCGGGCAGCAGCAACGAGTGGTCGGCCCCGTCGATCTCCAGCACGTGCGGGCTGAGGCGGCGAGCCTGTGCACCGTCCCACAGGGCATCGGCGGTGCCGCCGACCAGCAGGAACGGCGCGGTCGCGCGGGCCAGCGCCTCGATCACGTCGGCGCGGCGCAGCAGCGGGGTGAGCCACACCGCCGGCAGCCCCCGGTCGGCGGCGAACGGGGCGGCGAAGCTGCCCAGCGACTTGCCGACCAGCAGGTGCGTCGGCTCCGCCAGCGCCGGGGCGGCCTGCTCGGCCACCCAGGGCGCCGCCCGGTCCGCGCCCAGGTCCGGCGGCACCCACCAGGTGATCTCGTGCGTATCGAAGCCGATCCGGCGCAGGGCCTCACCGACGTACGCGAACAGCGGTGCCCGGGTGTCGTAGCCCCGCCCCGGAATGAGCACCGCGCGCCGGTCCGCCATCACCCGTCTCCTTCACCAGCTCTGCCTGCCGCCACCGTAACGCCCCGACGCGCCCTGTTACCGACGACACTCAGATCGTCTGCGTCCGGTTCCGGCTCGTCTCGACTGAGGTGTAAGGAAGGGCCCCCTGTTAACGCCTGCGGTAGAGCAGGGTTCCCTTCTCACCGCGTCACAGGGCGGGGCGCGGGCGGAAGGCGGCACAGCTCGGGCAGGAGCCGGGTGGCCGCGTCCACCAGGACGGCCTCGTCCCCGGCGTACCAGCTACTGGCCCGGGGCCAGTGCGTCACCACGTCGGTGAAGCCGATCGCGGCGGCCCGTCCGACCTGCTCGGCGAAGAAGTCCGCGCTGCTCAGCGAGAAGACCGGGGCGGCATCGAGGGACAGGTAGCGGTCCAGGGTGGCCGGATCCCGGCCGGCCTCGGCCAGCGCCCGGTCCATCCGGGCGGCGAGGTCAGTCACCGTCTGCCACCACTCCTCCACGTCATCGCCGCCCGCGCCGGTGGTCACCCAGCCCTGCCCGAACCGGGCCACCAGCCGCATCGAGCGGGGCCCGTTGGCGGCCATCACGAACGACACCCGCGGGGTCTGCACGCATCCCGGGTTGTTCCGGGCGTCCACGGCGGCGAACCAGTCGCCCCGCCAGGTGGTCCCGTCCTCGCGCAGGATCAGGTCGAGCAGCTCGACGAACTCGGCGAACCGGTCGACACGCTGGCGCGGCGGCAGCGTCTCCCCGCCCAGCACGGCCGAGTCGAAGCCGATGCCGCCCGCGCCGACGCCGAGCAGGAACCGGCCGCCGGAGACGTCGTCGAGAGCGGTGATCTGCCGGGCGAAGGCCGCCGGGTGCCGGAAGTTGGGCGAGGCGACCAGGGTGCCGAGCCCGATCCGGGAGGTCACGGTGGCGGCGGCGGTCAGCGTGGTCATCGAGTCGAACCAGGGCCCGTCGACCAGGTCCCGCCAGCCCAGGTGGTCGTACGTCCAAGCGTGGTCGAAGCCCCACTTTTCCGCCTGCCGCCAGCGGCGCTGCGACTGCGACCAACGCTGGTCCGGAAGGATCACGATGCCAATCCGCATGATCGCCAGCGTACGGCGCGACCGGCGGGGCCCGTTGCCGGCATGGATTTCGATCACCCGGCCCGCGCGGTGGCCTGGCAGTCTCGGTGGCGTGGCGAGCGAGACCGACTGGCAGGCGTGGCACGAACCGTACGCCGACGAGAACTCCCCGCTGTCCCGCCGGCTGCGGCTGGTGCGGAGGGCGATCACCGCGTGGCTGGACGAGCGCCCCGGCGAGCCGCTGACGGTCGTCAGCGCCTGCGCGGGCCAGGGACACGACGTCGTCGGCGCGCTGGCCACTCGGGCCGACGCGCACCGCGTCCGTGCCACGCTGCTGGAGTACGACTCGCGCAACGTCACCGCCGCCCGGGCCGCCGCCACCCGCGCCGGCCTCGCGAACGTCGACGTCCGGCGGGCGGACGCGGGCCGGCTCTCGTCCTACGCGGGGGTGGTGCCGGCCGACCTCGTGCTGATGGCGGGCGTCTTCGGCAACGTCGGAGATTATGACGTACGCCGGACAGTGGCCGCCCTGCCGCAACTGTGCGCGGGCGGTGCCACGGTGATCTGGACGCGGACCCGGCGCGCCCCCGACCTGACCCCGGCGCTGCGCAACTGGCTACAGGACGCCGGTTTCGCCGAGCGGTCGTTCCACGCGCCGGACGGCGTGCTCTTCTCGGTCGGCGCGCACCGGTTCACCGGCGTTCCCCGGCCGCTGGACGCCTCCGGGACGCTGTTCACGTTCGTCCGGTAGCCGTCGGCGTTAATCGGCTCCGTGTCAACGACATAGCGGTATCCGCGCCACCACGACACCGCCACGTCGCCGGCATCGCGTTCTCTTCGCTGGCCGGCGGACGCCGAAGGCCCTGGCTCGGGACTCGCGTCCTGACCAGGGCCTTCATGCGGTGGAGCGGATGACGGGAATCGAACCCGCACTGCCGGCTTGGGAATCGGACAAGATCAGGCCGTGACATGGCGTGTCGTCCCCAGGTCGGCGCGGTCCCTGGTGGCCTCGGTTGGCCTGGGCCGACCCCGGCTTGTGGCCCGTGGATGGCCCGGCTTACCCGTCCTCGAACGGCTCGTCCAGCCACCGGAATCCGGCCTCGTCGCCCTCGGTGCTCAGCAGGAACTCGGCTACCTGACGGCCGTCTGGGTGGGCCATGGTGAGGGCCGCCCGCGGAGGAGCTACCTTCACCGTTCCCCGTCTGGGTAGCGCCTCTCCCCTGAGCCGGAACCCTGCCTTGCAAAGGCGGCTCCACACAGTTGATGCTTGCTGATCAATGCCGACGACTGGTGTTGTCGTCCGGGACTTTGCTGTCCCGTACCAACGGTTGACGGCTGTTGTCGCGCCTTTCCTGACTTCCTGCTGGCTGACGACCGTCAGGGCTCAGCCCGACGGGCACCCTCGTCCAGCCCCGCTCGCCTCGCCCGGTACGATCGCGAGCTTGTTCGCACTGCAGGGAGCCTATGAGATCCGCGTGCGGCCGCCCCGGCAGTTTCCATGCTGAGAGTAGGTTCCGTCGATGGCATGCCGTATCAGTGAGCTCGTGCTCAAGTGCCGCGACCCCGAGGTGCTGGCGCGGTTCTGGTGCGAGGTCCTGGACTTCATAGAGCTCGATCGCGAAGAGGGGGTCTACATCGAGATAGGTCCGCGCGAAGGGTTCGGCGGCCCGCAGCCGACGATCTTCCTCATCCGCAACGACGAGCCGAAGAACGGGCATGCCCGGCTGCACATCGACGTCAACCCCACCGACCGCGATCAGGACGCCGAGCTCGAGCGCCTCCTGGCCGCCGGGGCCAAACTCGTCGACATCGGTCAGCCTGCGGAGGCGTCCTGGCACGTCCTCGCCGATCCGGAAGGCAACGAGTTCTGCCTGCTCAAGCGCCGCCTCAACCCACTCTGACGGCCTCGCCCAAACGCCGCCTCGACCCACTCTGACGGCCTCGCCCAAACGATCGACGCAGCCGCCACCCCGCAGCCGCCGACAAGATCTGGCGACCCCATCAATAGCTGGGGAGCCGGGTGGATGCTCGACCCGCCCCGTGTCGCATGCGTGTTGGTGAGGCGTTGACCCAGCCAGCGGAACCTCGCCATCCCGTCGCCGTCGACCGCCCTTGTGGGAGCGGGCCGCCGCCGGGGCCGCCACGTCAAGACGGCCTTGACGCACGGACGGACGCTGGCGGTCCCGGCGACGGTCTGCTCGGCTCGCCCCGGGTCTTCGGCGGTGGGATGGCGCTACCGCAACCACCCACGGACCGCGACCCGCCGACGGACCCCCGGCCATCCTGAAGCCGGAGCGCCTCCGCCGGAGGCGCAGTAACCGCAACTCCGCCACCCACCCGGCAGCCGCCGACGGACCCGACGTCCGCTCCCCCACGCCGCGCGGACTGCTGGCTGCGCGGCCCGGCCGGCTGCCGGCCCCGCCACCTCACCGGGTAACGGCGTGTCGTCATGCGGCGGCCCCGGGGCTCGCCGCCCTTCGCGCCAGCCGCCGGGCGTGTTGCGTGGCCGGAGTCGGAGCGCCAGCGGAGCGACGGACGCGCGCCCTGCCGGCGGCGCGTGCGGCCCGTCAAGGGCCGCCTTGACGCCGGGGAAAGCGTCAAGGCGCTGTCGGAATACCTCGGCCACGCCGAGCCGGGCTTCACCCTGCGCACCCACACCCACCTCGTGCCGACCAGCGAGGACCGCACGCGCCGAGCCGTGGACAAGGTGCTCGGGTCGCCCTCGGACGGCCTGGCGGCGATCACGGCGGTGTATTGGCTGCTCACGGGCAGAGTCTCTCCAGTTCACCAACTACCGGTAGGGTCCTCCCGTGCGCCGCAGTTCCCCGTCCGGGTCACGCTGCGCCACCTGCACGCGTGTCGTCGGTTGCACCTCGACGGCGCGGAGCAGATCGAGATAATCGCGCGGGATCTAACGGTTCGTGAATCGTCTTGCTGCTCCTTCTTCACTTTCGACATCGCGCGGCCCGGCCCGGATTCCTGACGCTGGACGTTCGGGTATCGACGGCCCACATCGACGTGCTGGACGCCCTCGCCGAGCGGGCGAGGACTCTCCGGGCCCGGCAATGACCGGACGGGGGCTGCGCAGCGGCCAGCTCGCCGACGCGGCCGGGGTCAACCTGCAGACGCTGCGCTACTACGAACGCCGGGGACCGCTCGCCTCTCCGCAGCGTTCGCCGGCCGGGCACCGGCTGTACCCGACCGGCACGGTCGTCCTGCTGCGGGTCATCAAGACCGCGCAGCGCCTCGGCTTCACCCTCAACGAGATCGCCGCCCTCCTCGAAGCTGCCCGACACCGGCACAGCGGCCGACCCGGCACCGGCCTCCAAGCGCGCGTCAGGGAAAAGCTCGTCGGGGTGGAACAGGAGCTGGCCAAGCTGACCGTCATCCGTGACACCCTGCGCGCCGCCGTCCACCACCGGCTGCGCTGGCGGCCACTGCTCCTGCCGGCAGGGTGACCAGCAGGACCGTCAGGTGGCGACGTTACGGTCTGACGCATGACGGTCGCCCGTTCGATCCTGCTGTTCGTGGTCGCCGCCGTCGCCGAGATCGGCGGGGCCTGGCTGGTGTGGCAGGGCTGGCGCGAACACCGAGGACTGCTCTGGGTCGCGGCCGGGGTGATGGCGCTCGGGCTCTACGGCTTCGTCGCCACCTTTCAACCCGACCCGAACTTCGGCCGCATTCTCGCCGCCTACGGCGGCATCTTCGTCGCCGGGTCCCTCGCCTGGGGCATGGTCGTCGACAGGTTCCGCCCCGACCGCTACGACATCTTCGGTGCGGCCATCTGCCTGGTCGGAGTCGCCGTCATCATGTACGCCCCACGTGGCGACTGACTCCGGGCGGTGCCACTCACCCACCGGCAACAGGTAACGGGGCTGTCGGTGGCACCGGGTCGCCGACGGTCCAGGGCACCGCACGCCGCCTTCCCGGTCAGGCGGCGAGGGTCTGTTCGACGCGTACCGCGGCGGCCTCGGCGCGGGTGATCGGGCCGCCGGGCAGCGCGGCGACGGCGGCCCCGACGGCGACCGCCGCCCCGGCGAAGACGAACGCCCACGGCACGCCGCCAGCGTGGTCGACGATCAGGCCGGCCACCGCGCCGCCGGCGGCGCTGGCCGCGACCGACATGGTCACCACCCAGGTGTACGCCTCGTTCAGCATGCCGGCCGGGGCGATCCGCCCGACGAGGGTGTTCTCCAGGGTCAGCGCGGGCGCGATGGTGGCCCCGCCGACGACCAGCGCGGTGCCGAGCGCGATCGGGCCGGGCATCACCGCGAACACGGCGAAGCTGCCGGCGACGGCGGCGAGCAGCCAGGCGAACTGGCGGGTCATGTTGGCCGAGGGCTTGCGGACGCCGAACCAGATCCCACCGGCGGCGCTGCCGATGCCCCACACCGCGAGCAGGACGCCGGCCAGGCTCTCGGGGTCGCCGGTGGGCTGGTTGCCGGCGAAGGCGGGAACGGTCACCCCGGCGGCCCCGAACGCGATGCCGAGGCTGGCGACGCAGAGCAGCAGGGCGGGGAAACCGCCGACACGCAGCGGGCCGAGCCCCCGGGCGTGGTGCTCCTGCGGGTGGGGGCGCCAGCCGCGCATGACCCGGCCGAGCGCCACGGCGGCGGTGCCGACGAGGGTGACCACCGCCGCGCCGATCAGGGCGGCTGACGCGTCGGCGATCAGGACGAACGCCGCCACCAGCAGCGGGCCGAGGACGAAGACGACCTCGAAGAGGGAGGTCTCGGCGGCGAGGGCGGTGTTGCGCAGGTGATACCGACCGGAGGCGGGGCCGGTCAGCTCGTTCCAGGCGCCGCGCAGCGCGGCGGTCAGCGGCGGGTGCGTGGCCCCGGCCACCCCGGCCGCGAGGTAGGTCAGGGCCAGGCTGCCGGCCTCCGCGCGGCTGGCCCAGAGCAGCCCGACGAGCGCGAGGGGGTGGGCGACGGCGGTGGCCAGCAGCACCGGCGTGGGGCCGACGCGGTCGGCGATCCGGCCGGCGACGGGGCTGAGCGCGGCGCCGGAGAGGGCGTAGATGCCGCCGGCGACGGCGGCGAGGGAGTACCGTCCGGTCACCTGTTCCACCACGAGCAGCAGAGCCAGCGGTGTCATGCCGATCCCGAGCCGGCCGATGACGCCGAGGACGAGCAGCATCGGCGCGCCGGGGACCCGCCATACACCCAGGTACTGGCGCAGTGCGGCCACGGGGAACCTCCAGGGATGTAATGAGCCGGAAACGTTCCGACCCTAACGCCGCAGGTTCCGGGAGTGAACCGGTTATGGCCGGCGTCTCGCCACGTACCAGACGAAACGCCCGCGCCCGGTCTGACCGGGCGCGGGCGGGATCGGGTCGGGACGGGTCAGCGCTGGAACCGCACGGGGCCGGCGCTCGCGGCCATCCTCTCCAGCCGGGCGACCCGCTCCTCCATCCGGGGGTGGGTGGAGAAGAGCGCGGCGACACCGCCACCCCGCCTGAACGGGTTGTCGATCATCAGGTGGGCGGTGCTGGTGAGCTGACCCTGGGCCGGCAGCGGCCGGGCCTGGGTGCCCAGGTGAATCTTCCGCAGGGCGCTGGCCAGGGCCAGCGGGTCCCGGGTGAGCTGGGCTCCCGACTGGTCGGCCTGGAACTCCCGGCTGCGGCTGATCGCGAGCTGGATCACGGTGGCCGCGATCGGGCCGAGGATCAGGGTGAGCAGCAGCACGACCGGGTTCGGGGCGTCCTCGTCGTCGCCACCGCCGAACGGGATGAACCACGCGATGTTCGCCAGCATGGTGATGATGCCGGCGAGGCCGGCCGCGACGCTGGAGATGAGGATGTCCCGGTTGTAGACGTGTGACAGCTCGTGCCCGATCACGCCGCGCAGCTCCCGGTAGTCCAGGATCTCGGTGATTCCCTGGGTGACGCAGACCGCCGCGTGGGCCGGGTTGCGCCCGGTGGCGAACGCGTTGGGCTGCGAGGTGGGGCTGACGTACAGGCGCGGCATGGGCTGCCCTGCCTCGGTGGCCAGTTCACGGACCATCCGGTACAGCTCGGGGAACTGTGCCTCGCTGACCGGTTGCGCCCGCATCGAGCGCAGCGCGAGCTTGTCGGAGTAGAAGTAGGTCACGCCGTTCATCACCAGTGAGACGACGACGGCGACGACGAGCCCGCCGCTCCCGCCGAACCAGTAGCCGACCGCGAGGATCAGCGAGGTCAGCAGGCCGAGCAGCGCTGCGGTCTTCAGACGGTTGTGATGCACGATCGCTCCTTCGGTGCGCGGATCGCGCGGGATCCGCTGACCGGTACAACACTGCGATACCCGCTAACCATCCGTCTCATGACTGTGGGTTGCCTGGCACCGGCCTGCGGGAAGGCTGGGATCAGCGGGCGGCGAGGTCCAGCACGAGCTGCGGGGCGAAGCCGACGGCCAGTGCGACCAGGGTGGCCACGGCGAGGGTGGCGACCACCGCCCCGGCGGGCCGGGCGAAGGATCGGGCGGCACCGGCGTCGGCCTGGGCGGCGGCGTCCGCCTGGGTGCCGGCGGGCGGGGCGTAGAGGCCGCTGGCCAGGCGGAGGTAGTAGGCCAGGCCAGTCACCGCGTTCACCGCCACCACCAGCGCGAGCCAGCCCGCGCCGCCGTCCAGCAGGGCCCGGACCACGGTCACCTTGGCGAACAGGCCGGCCAGCCCCGGCGGGAGACCGGCCAGACCGACCAGGGCCAGCGCGAACGCCGCCCCCACCCAAGGCCGCTGGCGGGCCGCGCCGCGCAGGTCGTCGAGGCTGCCGCCGTCGGCGCCGGCCGGTCGCAGGGCCACCAGCGCCGCGAAGGCGGCCAGCTCCAGGACCACGAAGAAGACGGCGTACGCCACGGCGGCGGCGTACGCGGCGGCGCGGGCGTCGGCGGTGCGGCCGGCGGCCAGCGCCAGCGCGCCCAGCGGGGCCAGGATGTAGCCGGCCTGGGCCACCGACGACCAGGCGAGCAGCCGCACCGTGCGGCGCTGGCGCAGCGCCACGAGGTTGCCCACGGTCATGGTGAGCACGGCGAGCCCGGCCAGCACCGGGCCGGTCACCTCGGCCGGCAGGGCCCGCTGGACCACCGCGAGCAGGGTCACCACACCGCCGAGCTTCGACGCGGTCGACAGGTACGCGGCCACGGGCAGCGGCGCGCCGTCGTAGGTGGCCGGCGCCCAGGCGTGGAACGGCACGGCGGCCACCTTGAACGCCAGCCCGAGCAGTATCAGCGCCACCGCCGCCGTGGTCAGCGGCACGTCCAGCAGGTCGCGGCGCTCGGCGAGCAGCGCGCCAACCCGGCCCAGGTGCAGGCCGCCGGTGACCGCGTACAGCAGGGCCGCGCCGAGCAGGGTGACGGTGGTGGCGACCACGCTCACCACGAAGAACGTGACCGCCGCCTCGGCGGAGGCGAGGCTGCCGCGGCGCAGGCCGACGAGCACGTACAGCGGGAGGGTCAGCGTCTCCAGCGCCACGATCAGGGTGATCAGGTCGCCGGCCGCGCCGAGCACCACGCCGCCGGTCATCGAGCAGGCGAGGAGGAAGCAGAATTCCCCGACGGGGGACTGCCCGGCCCGCAGCGCTGGCCCGGACAGCGCCAGCACCCCGAGGGTGAGCAGCGCGAACAGCACCCCGACCAGGGCGGCCCGGCCGCCGAAGACGTACGAGCAGTCGGCGGCGACGCAGAAGGTGGATCGCTGCCCGCCCGCGCCGACGAGCGCGCTGCCCAGCGCGGTCGCGACCGCCCCGGCCGCGGCCACGGCGAGCGGCGCGGCGGCGCGGGCCACCAGCAGGTCGGCCAGCAGCACCAGCACGGCGGTGCCGGCGGCCAGGTACGCCGGGAGCAGCGCCACGTTGTCGACGCTCTGCACGAGGCTCACCGGAACTCACTCTCGTTCGCGACTGCGGGGCTCCGCTGCGCTGCACTCCTCGCGCTCACCGGAGCACCCCCACGAGGGCCGCCACCGGGTCGGCGGCGACGCCGAGGACCAAAGTGGGGGCGAGGCCGACGGCGAGGGCGAGCAGCACCAGCGGTGCCCAGGCGGTCAGCTCGGCGGCGGCGAGGCCGGGGGTGATCCGGCCGACCGCCGGGCTGGGCCGGCCGTGGGTGACCCGGCGCAGCAACCGCAGCAGGTACGCGGCGGTCAGCGCCCCGCCGATCGCGGCCAGCACGCCGAGGGTGGTCCACAGCGGGCCGCCCCGCTCGACGGCGGCGACCACGGCGAACGCCTCGCCCCAGAATCCGGCGAGGCCGGGCAGGCCGAGTGAGGCGACGGCCGCGAAGCCGAGCAGCCCGGCGAGGCGGGGCGCGGTCTCCCGCAGCCCGGACAGCTCGGCCAGGGCCCCGGTGTGCGCCCGGTCCTTGATCGCCCCGGCGAGGAAGAAGAGCAACCCGGTGATCACCCCGTGGGCGACGTTGCCGATCAGCGCGGCCTGGAGGCCGGTGGCGGTGAGCGTGGCCACCCCGAGCAGCACGAACCCCATGTGCCCGACGCTGGAGTACGCGATGAGCCGCTTCAGCTCGCCCTGGGCGAGGCAGATCAGCGAGCCGGCGACGATGGCCGCGACGGCCAGCGCCCCGAGCACCGGGGCGGCCCAGCGGGCCCCCTGCGGGGCCACCCCGACGGCGACCCTGATCAGCCCGTACGTGCCCATCTTGAGCAGCACCCCGGCGAGGATCACGCTGCCGACGGTGGGGGCCTGGGTGTGCGCGTCGGGCAGCCAGGTGTGCAGCGGCCACAGTGGGCTCTTCACCGCGAACGCGAGCCCGAGCAGGGTGAACGCGGCGAGCTGAGTGCCGCGGGGCAGCCCTGCCCCGCCGGTGAGCGCGACGAGGTCGGCGGTGCCGGCGGCGGCCACCACGACGTACACGCCGACCAGCAGCAGCACCGAGCCGAGCAGCGTGTAGAGGGCGAACTTGCGGGCCGCCCGCCGCCGGTCCGGGCCGCCCCAGCCGGCGATGATCGCGTACATGGGCAGGAGGACGACCTCGAAGAAGGCGAAGAACAGGACCAGGTCGAGGGCGAGGAAGGTGCCGAGGATGCCGACCTCGACGACCAGCAGCAGCGCGACGAGTGCCCGGCCGCTGCCGCCACCGTCGGGCACCTTCCACAGGGTGTACGCGCAGCAGAGCAGCGTGAGCAGCGCGGTCAGCACGACCAGGGGGTACGAGATGCCGTCCACCCCCAGGTGGAAGCGCAGGTCGAGGCCGGGCACCCAGGGCAGGTCGAGCCGATGCCAGGGCCGTACGGCCGGCGCCGCCCCGTAGGCCGTCCAGCCCCGGCCGCCGGTGGCCAGCGGCAGGGTGGCCAGCAGGGTCAGCCCGGCCGTCACCGTGCCGACGAGTCGTGCCGCCCGGTCCCGGGGCAGCAGGGCGACCACGGCCGCGCCAACGGCCGGGACGGCCAGCGCCGCGACGAGCAGGACCTGTCCGAGGCTCATGCGGCTCCCCCGATCGCCCTCACGCGACGCCCCCGATCAGCACGGCGGCCAGGCCGATCAGCAGCGCGCCGGCCAGCACCCCGACCGCCGCCCGGGGCAGCGCGGCCCGGTGCAGCCCGGCCAGCGCCCCGCCGAGACCACGCGCGCCCCGGCCGGTGCCCTCCACCGCGCCGTCGACCACCCGCTCGTCGGCGGCGCGGGCGAGCCGGGCGAGGGCGGTCACCGGGCGTACGACGAGGGCGCGCTGGACGTCGTCGAGCATGAACCCGGCCGCGAACACCGGCCCCAGCGGGCCGAGGGCGCGGGCCGGGTCGGCGGCCCGGTCCCGCCGCCAGCCGGCCCAGGCCAGAGCGGCGCCGGCGGCGAGCAGCGCCAGCGGCAGCAGCAGCGCCGGGCCGACGTGGGTCAGAGCCCCCTCGGGCGCGCCGAGCCGGTCGGTGACCGCTGGTAGGAAGGCGGCGAGCCCGAGCAGCGCGGCCGGCACCGCGAGCAGCAGCACCGGCACGCGCATCACCGCTGGCGGGTCGTGCGGGTGGAGCAGCGGCATCCGGGCCGCGCCGAGGAACGCGCGTAGCAGCATCCGGGTGGCGTACCAGGCGGTGACCGCGACGCCGGCCAGCCCGGCGAGCCAGACCAGCCACCCCACCCAGGCGGGGGCCGGGCCGGCGGAGTCGAGCGCGGCGGCCTGGGCGGCGGCGAGCACGCCGTCCTTGCTCCAGAAGCCGGCGAGCGGGGGAACGCCGGCCAGCGCGCCGAGGCCGACCGCTGTGCACCAGAACGTCACCGGCATGGCCGACCGCAGGCCGCCCATCCGGGACATCAGCGTGGTGCCGACGGCGTGGATCACCGCGCCGGCGGCGAGGAACAGCAGCGCCTTGAACGCGGCGTGGGTGAGCAGGTGGAACAGCGCGGCGCTCGGCGAGCCGACGGCCAGCGCGCCGGTCATGTACCCGAGCTGGGAGACCGTCGACCAGGCGAGCACCCGCTTGAGGTCGTCCTGGGCGGTGGCGGCGAGCGCGCCGAGCAGCAGGGTGACCGATGCCAGCACCCCGAGCACGGCCAGCGCCGCCGGGGCCCGCTCGAACAGCGGGTAGAGCCGGGCGACCGCGTACACGCCGGCGGCGACCATGGTCGCGGCGTGGATCAGCGCGGAGACCGGCGTGGGGCCGGCCATCGCGTCGGGCAGCCAGGTGTGCAGCGGGAACTGGGCGCTCTTGCCGGCCGCCCCGGCGAGCAGCAGCAGGCAGGCTGCGGTCAGCGTGCCGGTGGCGTGATCGTGGGCGAGCACGTCGGCGATGCGGAAGCTGCCCGCCGAGACGCCGAGCAGGGCGATGCCGAGCAGGAAGCCGACGTCGCCGACCCGGGTGACCAGGAAGGCCTTCATCGCGGCGGCCGGCGCGCCGGGCAGCCGGCGGTCGTGGGCGATGAGCAGGTACGAGCAGAGGCCCATCACCTCCCAGCCGACCAGCAGCATGATCAGGTCACCGGCGACCACCACCAGCAGCATCGCGGCGGTGAAGAGGCTGATCTGCGCCGCGTACGGCGGGTAGCGGTGGTCGACCTCGACGTCGTCGTGCGGGCCGCGCCGCAGGTAGCCGACCGAGTAGACCTGCACGGCCAGCGCCACCGCCGCCACCGCGACGGCGACCAGGGCCGCCGCGCCGTCGAGCCGGACACCGAGGGTGACCCGCAGCCCGCCCAGCTCGACCCAGGTGGTCGAGGTCTCGACGGGCGGACCCACCCGCGCCAGCAGCGCGACCGCGACCAGCAGCGCGCCGGCCGCGCCGGCCACACCGAGCCCGACGGCGACCCGGCGGGCCGGGTCCGCCCCGGTGCCCGCGCCGCGCGGCGCCGGCGGCAGCAGCAACCCGGCCAGGCCCGCCACCAGGGGTACGGCGGGCAGCAGCGCGCCGAGCAGGCCGGTCACCGGGTCACCTCGCCGGCCGGCGCGGACCGCGCCGGCCGGCCGCCGGGTGGCGACTCGGCCGGCCGCTCGGTCAGCGACCCGGCCGACGGTTCGGTCAGCGGCACCTCGTCGACGGCGACGCTGGCCCGCAGCCGGTAGAGCTGGAGCACGATGGCCAACCCCACGCCGATCTCGGCGGCGGCCAGGACGATCACGAAGAGCGCGAACACCTGCCCCGCGTGCGGTAGCTGCGCCCGGACCGTGGTGTCGGCGGTGACCAGGACCAGGTTGACGGCGTTGAGCATCAGCTCGACCGCCATCAGCACCAGCACCGCGTTGCGGCGGCGCAGCACTCCGTACGCGCCGAGGCCGAACAGGAGGGCGGCGGTGACGTACGGGATGACCGGCCTCACCGGTGGCCTCCCGCGTCGGCACCCTGGTCGCCGCCCGCTCCGACGCCCGGACGGCCGGCCGCGTCGGGGCCCGACCCGCCTGCCTTGCCGATGCTCCGGGCGTCGGCCGGCCGACGGCCGATGTCGGGGCGGGACAACACGACCGCGCCGACCAGGGCGGCGAGCAGCAGCACCGACAGCACCTCGAACGGCAGCACCCAGGTGCGGAACACCTGCTCGCCGAGGCGCTCGGCGGTGCCCGGCTCGGGCAGGTCGACCCGGGTCCAGCGGAACGCGTCGACCAGCAGGGCGGCCAGCCCGAGGCCGGTGCCGCCGCCGATCAGGGCGGCCGGCCAGCCCGGCCGGTCCAGGTCGTCGGAGGCACCGATCGGGGCGCGGGTCAGCATCACCGCGAACAGCAGGAGCACCACCACCGCGCCCACGTAGATCAGCACCTGCACCCAGGCCACCAGCTCGGCGGTGAGCACCAGGTAGAGGCCGGCCAGGGCACCCAGGCAGACCACCAGGTAGAGGCCGGCGCGGACCAGGTGGCGGGTGGTCACCACCAGCGCCCCCGCGCCGACCGCCACCGCGCCGAGGGCGAGCAGCAGCAGGTCCGCACCGGTCACGGGATGGCAC
>NZ_SMKJ01000162.1:0-15884 GCF_004348615.1 Micromonospora sp. KC207 | reverse complement strand
GATCCCGCCACACCCCCAACGCACCCACACCACGAGCCGAAAACACCCACGGCACCACCGACAACGACCCCGACACCGACACCGACACCGGCCCAGGCTCCGACACAGGCTCAAGCTCAGGCGGACCCTGCTCCACGATCACGTGCGCGTTCGTCCCCGAAATACCAAACGACGACACCCCCGCACGACGCGGCCGACCCGACTGCGGCCACTGCCGCGCCTCGGTCAACAACGACACCGCACCCGCCGACCAATCCACATGCGGCGACGGCTCATCCACATGCAACGTGGCCGGAAGAACACCACGCCGCATCGCCTCCACCATCTTGATCACACCCGCCACACCCGCAGCCGCCTGCGTATGCCCGATATTCGACTTCAGCGACCCCAACCACAAAGGCTCGTTCGAGCCCCGCTCCTGCCCATACGTGGCCAACAACGCCTGCGCCTCGATCGGATCGCCGAGCCGGGTCCCCGTGCCGTGCGCCTCCACCACGTCCACATCCGAAGGCGACAAGCGTGCGTTCGCGAGCGCCTGGCGGATCACCCGCTCCTGCGAGGGGCCGTTCGGCGCGGTCAGACCATTCGACGCGCCATCCTGATTCACCGCACTGCCCCGGATCACCGCCAACACCCGATGACCGTTGCGCTGCGCGTCCGACAGCCGCTCGAGCAACAGGACACCGACACCCTCACCCCAGGCCGTGCCATCCGCCCCCGCCGCGAACGCCTTGCACCGACCATCCGGCGCCAACCCCCGCTGCCGACTGAACTCCACGAACACGGACGGAGTGGCCATCACGGCGACACCTCCGGCCAGGGCCAGCGAGCACTCCCCCGACCGCAGCGACTGCGCCGCCAGGTGAATCGCCACCAGCGACGACGAACAGGCCGTGTCCACCGTCACCGCGGGCCCCTCCAACCCCAGCGTGTACGCCACCCGGCCGGAGAGCACGCTGCCGGCGTTGCCGGTCATCACGTGGCCCTCGAATCCTTCGATGCCGGTCAGCCCGGTGAGATAGTCCTGGCCGCCCGCCCCGACGAACACGCCGGTACTGCTGCCGCGCAGGGTGGACGGGTTCAACCCGGCGCGCTCGACCGCCTCGTACGACACCTCCAGCAGCAGTCGCTGCTGCGGGTCCATGGCCAGCGCCTCCCGGGGGCTGATCCCGAAGACGGCCGGGTCGAAGTCGTACGCGTCGTACAGGAACCCGCCGGAGCGGGTGATCGACGTGCCGGGCCTGTCGGGATCCGGGTCGTAGAGTCGATCGACGTCCCAGCCGCGGTCCGCGGGGAAGTCACCGATCGCGTCGATGCCGTCCGCGGCGATTCGCCACAGCGACTCCGGCGAATCGGTGCCGGGGTAGCGGCAGCTCATGCCGACGATCGCGATCGGGGCGGTCAGTCCGCTCTCCAGCTCCTGCAGGCGCTGGCGGGTCTGGTGCAGCTCGGTCGCGGTCCACTTGAGGTAATCACGAAGACTTTCCTCGCTGGCCATGCATCGCCACCCTCTTGGAGATGGGCTTTCCGGACGCCGTCGCGGGTGACCGGGGATCAGGAGCTCCACTCCGCTCCGTGATCGGACGCTATGGCCGTCAGGGGCGCCACCGACACCCCTAACCGCTCGGTTCAGCCCTTATGCAACGGTGCTGACCTGCGCTTATGCGTCTGAGGCCCTGCGGGAAGGCTGGGATCAGCCAGCGCGCCGGAGCCGCCGTGCCGCGGCCACCAGGCCGGTGCCGGCCAGCCCGGCCGCGGCACCGCCGAGCAGGCCGCCGAGGAGGGCACGCCACAGTCCTCCGTCCACCTCGAAGGTGACGGCGGGCAGGGTGAAGGCGAGGACGCGAAGCTCCATGCCGCTGGTGGCGCCGGCGGCGAGCACGAGGATCCCGAGGCTCAGGGCCAGCACGACACCCAACGACAGCGCGGGCTGGACGACCCGCGGCACGGTCGGGGTGTCCGACCGTGCCGACCGTTCGGTCCGCACCGCCGTCAACACGCCGCACGCGAGGGTGAGCAGCACTGCGAGGACGATCGTCGCCAGGCCGGCGGTGTCGCCCATGGTGGCGGGGTCGAGCAGGGGTTTCGGCCAGCTGCCGGCGCCGCCGGGCAGCACGGTCCCGGTTCCGGTGGGGAGCCGGTCGCCGAAGACACCGGTGGCGTCGATGGTCCACGGGACGCCGAGTCCCGAGCTCCAGCCGATGACGACCGCGTTCGGCCCGGCGAGCAGGGCGGCGGCCAGCCCCTTCGCACCCAGGCCACGCCCGGCTGCGGCGAGCAGCCCGGCGATGACGACCAGGGTGCCGGCCGTCAGCAGGACCGTCGCCACGGCGGACATCGCAGGACGCACCATGTCCCGCACCGGCCCGGGTGCAACCCGACTGATCAGCCAGCACAGCAGGAGGACGGCGAGTACCAGCAGGCATCCGTGCAGTGCGGTGCTGCCGACGTCGGTGCGGTACTCAAGGACGCGGCCGTCGGCGATCAGGTTGCCGAGGCTGCGGTTGCCGCCCAGTCCACCGCCCGGACCGCCGCCGGCTCCCGGCCTGAGGACCGGTGCCGGCGCCCCGGTGGTGGCGGGGTGCCCCAGCGAGCCGTGGCCGAGGCCGGCGACGGTGACGAGCAGGGCGAGGTAGCCCGTCACCGCGCCGGCGGCTCGGGCAGCCAGACCTGGCGGGCTCGCACCGCGATGGCCGTGCAGCAGGAGCACGGCGAGGACGACCACCCCGGCAAGGGTGATCCCGAGTGGCATCACCTCCAGCGAGCCGACCAGGCCGCCGAGCGCGCCGCCCCTGCCGGTGCTGGCAAGCGCGACGTCAGCCCGGCCGCCAGCCGCCAGCGCGACCACCGTGGCCACCATGGGCGGCAGGTCGCCGAGTCGGGCGGCCCCGGCACAGGCGAGGGCGACGGCGCTGAGCGCCGCCATCGCCAGGACGGCGGCGGCCCCGGCCGCGATGCCGCGGGCGAAGGGAATCCCGACGGTACGGACACGTCCGCCGCGAGCGGCTTGCCGGGCGCCGGTGTCCTCGACGGCGGCCATTTCAGGCGTCTCGCCGCCGGAAGACCACGTACGCGGCGGCGAACACCACGACCACGCTGCCCAGCAGCAGACCGAACCCGCTCCACGGCGACAGCACGCCCGGTTCGTGATGCACCAGCATCAGCTCCCGCGCCGCCATGGATGGCCAGTAGGTGCCCATGAACCTCGCCAGCGACTCGGGCAGTGCCGGGATGAACGCCGGCAGCAGGAACGTCAGCGCGGTGACGATCGCGATCGCACCCGCCGTGGCCCGGACCAGCACGCCGACCGCCACGCCGAGCAGGCCGACGGTGGCCAGGTAGAGGCCGCATCCGATGACGGCGCGCAGCACCTGTGGCTGGCCGAGATCGGCGTACGGGACGTTCTGCCCGCGCAGAATGGCCTGCCCGGTGAAGAACGACACGAATCCGATCAACTCCCCGGCGATCAGCGCGATCCCGGTGAAGACCACCGTCTTGGCGGCGAGCAGCCGGCCGCGCCGAGGCACCACCGCCATGCTCGTGCGGATCATGCCGGTGGCGTACTCGGAGGTCAGGACCAGCGCGCCGAGCAGGCCGATGGCGAGCTGGGCCATGATCGCGCCGGAGAGGCTGCGGCCGGCCGGATCCCAGGCGGCCTGGTCCTCGGCAGAGAAATCCACGTACGCCCGCGCGTCCGCGAACGTGATGACCCAGCCCAGCCCGATGCCGAGCACGACGGCGGCGATCAGCGTGTACCAGGCCGAGCGGAGAGTACGGATCTTGGTCCATTCCGACCGCATCGCGTGCCACAGCGTGCTGGCCTGCGGCGTATCCACCGTGCTCACGCGATCAGGTCCCGTTCGGTGCGGTCGGGGGCGGCGGAGTACTCGACGCTGTCCCGGGTCAACTCCATGAACGCCTCCTCCAGCGAGTTTCGTTGTGGGGTCAGCTCGGCCAGCGCCACCCCGGCGTCCCGGGCGAGGTTGCCGATCGCGAGGCTGTCCATCCCGGTCACCTCGAGCGCGCCGTCGGATCCAGCGCCGACGTGCGCGCCCGCCTCGGTCAGCTGGCGGGCGAACCGGACCGCGTCCGGTGTGCGGACCAGCACGCTCTGGGTGCCCTGGGAACGCATGAAGGTCTCGGTCGGCTTGTCCACGATCAGCCGGCCACGGCCGATGATGATCAGGTGGTCCGCGGTGAGCGCCATCTCGCTCATCAGGTGGCTGGACACCAGGACAGTACGACCGCCGGCAGCCAGGGCGCGCATCAGGTTACGGATCCAGAGCACGCCCTCCGGGTCGAGGCCGTTGACCGGTTCGTCGAACATCAGCACCGCAGGGTCGCCGAGCAGCGCGGCGGCGATGCCGAGGCGCTGACTCATGCCGAGCGAGAACGCCCCGATCCGCCGCTTGGCGACCTTCGCCAGGCCGACCTGTTCGAGCACTTCGCCGACGCGACGGCGGGAGATGCCGTTGCTGTACGCCAGGCAGAGCAGGTGGTCGGCCGCCGTTCGGGAACCGTGCACCGCCCGGGCGTCCAACAGGGCGCCCACCTCGCGCATCGGGGCGGGCAGCCGGTCGTACCGCCGACCGTTGGTGGTGACGGTGCCCCGGGTGGGCGTCGCCAGGCCGAGGATCATCCGCATCGTGGTGGTCTTGCCGGCGCCGTTCGGCCCGAGGAAGCCGGTGACCACGCCGGGGCGTACGGAGAAGCTGAGGTCGTCGACCACGGTGCGGTCCCCGTACCGCTTCGTCAGGTGCGCGAGTTCGATCATCGCCGGTTCCCCAGGTCCCCGGATCCCACGGCGGTCTCGTCGACCGGTTCGCCGACCACCGGCTCGGGTGGGCTGGCCGGGTCGGTCACCGCCGCCGGCTGCGGACGCTGCACCGCGGTGAGCCGCGCGGGCCACCAGAACCCGCGGCCCATCAGCACCGTGAGCGCCGGCACCAGCAGCGACGACACCAGCAGCGCGGAGATCAGGATGCCGGCCGCGACCGCGAAGCCCATCTCGGCGAGCAGGGCGACGCCGGCCAGCAGGAGCGAGGAGAAGGTGCCGGCCAGGATGACGGCTGCGGCCACCGCGGTGGGGCCGGTGTGCCGGATGGCCAGGCGCGCGGCCTCGCGCGGGGAGTGGCCCTCGCGCGTCTCGTCGCGCAGCCGGTCCACCATCAGGATGTTGTAGTCGGTGCCGATCGCGACCACGAACAGGTACATGAAGATCGGGACGTTGAAGATGATCCCGGCCTTGCCCAGCCCCTCCTGCATGACCAGCACCGACGTGCCGAGCGTGGCCAGGTAGCTGAGCCCGACCAGGACCATCAGCAGCACCGCGGCGACGATGCTGCGCAGCAGGGCGAGCAGGACGAGCGCGGTGAGCGCGGCGGCGAGCGGGAAGACGACCGAGTAGTCCCGGTTCACCGCGCTGCGGATGTCGGCGAAGGTCGCGGTGGGGCCGCCCACGAGGGCGTGGGTGCCGGCCGGGGCCGCCTCGTGGGCGGTCGGCCGCAGCACGTCGGCGACCGTGTCGACCGCCTCCGGGCTGCCGGATTCGTGGTCGAGCAGCACGCTGATCCGGGCGACGGTGCGATCCGGGCTGTACGCGGCGGGCCCGGCCTGGCCGACCCCCTCGACGCTGGCGAGCCGCGACCGGAAGGCGTCGACGGCCGTCTCCTCCAGCGGCTGCCCGGTGTCGCTGACCAGCAGTGCGGAGCTCGGGTTGAGGGCGCCGACCGGGAAGCCGCGCTGCAGGTCCTTCAGGGCGATCGCCGACTCGGTGTCCTGCGGGAGGCCGGCGTTGTAGTCGTAGCTGGCCTGGAAACGCAGCGCGCCCAGGGACAGCAGCGCGAGGACGACGACCGCGGCGGCAGCGAGAACCCCGGCACGGCCGACGATCAGGTCGCTGAGCTTGGTCGACGCCCGGGCCCGGGGCTGCCGCTGCCAGCTCTTGGACGGCCAGAACACCTTCGGCCCGAGCAACGAGACGATCGCCGGGATCAGGGTGAGTGCGGTGACCACCGTGGCGACGACCGCGATGGCCAGTGCCGGGCCCTGCGCCTTGAACGAGCCGAACGAGGAGAACGCCAGGGTGCTGAAGGCGATCACGATCGCCGCGCCGGCCGACGTGATCACCTTGGCCACCCGGGCGGTCGCGTGGATCAGCGCCGTACGCGGGTCGTCCCCGCCGCGAAGCTGCTCCCGATACCGGAAGAGCAGGAAGAGGATGTAGTCGGTGCCGACGCCGAACAACACGACGGTCACCCAGACCGTGACCGACTGCTCGGCGGTCAGGCTGAAGATCCGCTGGGCGATGCCGATCAGCTTCACCGAGACGAAGACCAGCAGGCCGATGGTCACCATCGGCAGCAGGGCGGCGACCGGGCTGCGGAAGATGAGCAGCTGCAGCACGATGATCAGGCCGACCGTCGCCAGGGCGATCACCTGCTCGGCCGAGGCGAAGGCGTCCTCTGCGTCGATCACGATGCCGACGTCGCCCGTCATGCCCGCCTTCAGATCGGTGTTCGCGAACATCGGCTCGATGGCGGCACGTAGCGCCCGGCCGGCCTCCTGGGTGCCGGGGTCGCTCTGCGTACCGTCGACGGTGACCTGGATGAGCTGGATGAGACCGTTCTCCGACACCGTCTGCCTGCCGGCCTGCACCTCGGTGACGTGCGGGATCGCGCGGTCACGCAGCTGACCGGCGGCCTGTTCGACGAGCTGCTGGTCGGCACCGGTCAGCGCGCCACCGTCCCGGCGTTGCACCACGAAGGTCGCCGCGCTTCCGGCCCCGCTCTGGGCGAACGCGGCCTCCTGCGCCTTGCTGGCCTGGACCGATTCGTAGTGGGACGGCAGGAACTCGGCCTGGTCTGAGCTGGCGGACAGGCCGGGCCCGAAGAACCCGACGACGGCCGCGACGACCAGCCAGGCACCGATCGTCCACCATGGGTGGCGTACCACCCCTCGTGCCAGCGTCCCGTACATCGATCCCCGCCCTCTCGACCCTTTCGGCCGGCATTCGTCGCATGCCGGTGCGTGAGCCAGTCGATCACGCCGAGTTGAGGCGACCGTGTGATGGCCTTTCGAGTTCTGTGAGAGATCGGAGCCGGGCGGCGGGTTACCGGGCGATCCGGCTACGCGCCCGTCCACCGGTGGACGACCTGCCCGCTCCCCGTCCGGATCGGCCATTTCGTCGGTACGTCCGACCTGCTCGTACCCCTGCCCGTGGGCACCTGAGGTCTTCACAAGGTTTTCTCAGCGAACGGGGAACGCGCCGCATCCCCGGGGCGGCGCGCAACGGGCAGAATGGGCCGCAGCACCGTGAGCGACGAACCACCCGGAGGGGACGATTTGTGGTAACGCCGGATAGGACGGCCGACGGCTCCGCGACCACCGACGCCCCACGGATCCTGGTCGTCGACGACGAGCTCTTCCTGGCCGATCTGGTCGCGTCCGCGCTGCGCTATGCGGGCTTCGCGGCCACGACGGCCGGGGACTGCGCGCAGGCCGAGGTCGCCGTCGCCCGGGAGCGGCCCGATCTGATCATCCTGGACGTGCTGCTGCCCGACGGCTCCGGCATCGACCTGTGCCGGCGGCTGCGGGAGAACCACGTGCTCGCCCCGGTGATCTTCCTGACCGCGCGGCGGACGGTCGCCGAGAAGGTCGAGGGCCTGAGCGTCGGCGGCGACGACTACCTGACCAAGCCGTTCAGCCTAGACGAGCTGATCGCCCGAGCCCGGGCGGTCCTGCGCCGGTTCCAGCTGACCGCGCCCCCGCCGGCACCGGGAGAGAGCGGCGGCCTGCGCTACGCGGACCTGGTGATCGACGAGGAGGCACACGAGGTGCGCCGGCAGAACGTCGTCATCGACCTGAGTCCGACCGAGTTCAACCTGCTGCGCTACCTGGTGCAGAACGCCGGGCGGGTGGTGTCCAAGCAGCAGATCGTCGACCAGGTGTGGGAGTACGACTTCGGCGGCAACCACGGGGTGGTCTCGACGTACATCAGCTACCTCCGCCGCAAGATCGACCAGTTCGATCCGCCGCTGATCCAGACCATTCCCCGGGTCGGCTACACGCTGCGGCTGCCGTCCGCGTGAGCGGCGTGAGCCTGCGGGTCCGGCTGGTTGCCCTGGTCGCCGTGCTGCTGGCGGTCGGGATGAGCGTGGCGGCGCTCGCCACGCTGGCGGCGCTGCGATACTTCCTGGTCTCCCGCACCGACACCCAGCTCGATCAGCTCAGCGCGATAGTCGGGGCGCAGATGGGCGACGGCGGCGGGCTGGGCCCGTCCGACTTGGGCAACGGCCGGCTCGCCAGCGCGGGCGGCCAGCCTTTCGTGCTCCTGCGGGTCCTCTCCCCGGACGGCACTCCCATGCTCGACCTGCAGAGCCCGGTCGGGCAGACGCCCACGATCCAGCTACAGCCGGAGGCTCCCAGCTCGGGCAATCCGGACGGTGGGGTGTACACCACCGTCACCCTGGCCGATCAGCAGCCGAAGCAGTGGCGGGTGCGGTCCGGCTGGCTGCCCGACCGCCGGGCGATCCTGCAGGTCGGCCTTCCACTCACCGACTACGACACGGTGAACCGTCAGCTCATCCGGACGGAGGTGGCCGCGACCGTGGTCATCCTGGTCGCAATCGTGGTGATCGCCTGGTGGGTGATCGGTCTGGGCACCCGGCCCCTGGACCGGATCGCCAGGACAGCCGGGGAAATCGGCGCCGGGCGCCTGGACCTCCGCGTAAGCCCGGCCCGGCCCAACACCGAGATCGGGCGGCTCAGCACGGCCCTCAACGCGATGCTGGTGCAGATCCAGACCGCCTTCCAGGAACGACAGACGTCGGAAGAGCGCCTGCGCCGGTTCGTCGCCGACGCGTCACACGAGCTCAACACACCGGTGGCCACCATCCGCGGCTACGCCGAACTGTTCCGCCACGGCGCCGGCGCGCGGCCGGCCGACCTCGAGGTCGCGATGCGGCGCATCGAGTCCGAGGCGACCCGGATGGGCCAGCTGGTCAACGAACTGCTGGTGCTGGCCAAGCTGGACGAGGGGCGGCCGTTGGACCGGGCACAGGTGGACCTGACGCATCTGGCCACCGAGGCGGTGGCCGACGCCCGGGCCATCGATCCCGACCGCCCGCTGAGCGTGCAGGCGCCGGGCTCGATCGTGATGTCCGGCGACGAACTGCGCTTGCGGCAGCTGCTGGCCAACCTGTTGTCCAACGTACGACGACACACCCCGCCGGGGACCGCCGCCGAGGTCCGGCTCTCCACCTCCGACGGTGTGGCGGTGATCGAGGTGGCCGACGACGGGCCGGGTCTCACCGAGGAGGACAGCCGGCGGGTCTTCGAGCGCTTCTACCGCAGCGCGACCTCCCGGGGCCGGCAGCGGGAGGGCTCCGGCATCGGCCTGGCCATCGTCGCGGCGATCGCCGAGGCGCACGGCGGTACGGCCGAGGTGACCTCGGTGCCGGGTGAGGGCACCGTCTTCACCGTCCGGATCCCCTGCGACGAACAGGGCTGATCAGCCGATCATGTTGTACTCGTCGAAGCCGGTGCCGACGACCACCGGCGCGGCGTAGGTGTCGAGCGGCCGGGCCGGATCGAACCCGCCCCGGTGCGCGAACGCGAACAGGGTGCCGTCCGGCGCCAGGCCGAGCAGGTCGGGGTGCCCGTCGCCGGTGAGGTCGGTGAGGGTGATGGTCAGCATCCCGGCCCAGCCCCGGGAGAGCACGTGCCGGCGCGGCGGCCCCACCGGGTTGCCGTCGGCGTCGGCGCCCTCGGCGAACAGGTGGTAGATGACGAGTTCGTCGTCGGAGGCTTCTACCAGCAGGTCGGGGTGCCCGTCGCCGGTCACGTCGGCGATGCCGAACGGCACCTCGCCGTCGCCGATGGTGGCCAGGTGTTTCGGCGGCGCGAAGGTGTTCAGCCCGTCGAGCCCCTGGTTGATCATGGTGTGCACCTCGTTGGTGCCCTCCAGTCGGCCGAAGCAGTCGGTACGGCCGTCGCCGGTGATGTCGGCGAGCGCGATGGTGTCGTAGGAGATGTCCGGCGACAGTTTGCCGCCGATGTGGATGCCCTCCTCGGCGAGCGTGTGCAGCCCGTCCAGCCCGCCCTGGTTGAGGTAGACGCGTACCTGGTCGTCGCCGGTGTTGACGAGCACGTCGGCGCGGCCGTCCCCGGTGAAGTCCCCGGCCCCGATCCACCGGTGGTACATGTCCATACCGGTGCGGATCAGCACCGGAGCGCCAAAGGTGTCCGTCCCAGCGAGCTGCCCGCTGTGCGGGAAGACCACCAGGTCCCCCCTGGCCGGGTCGCGGGCCAGCACGTCCCGGCGCCCGTCGCCGTTGAACGATCCACAGTTGCCCGCGTAGATCCTCATTCAGCTCTCCAATGCTGTGCACCCGCCAGCCATGACTCCTCATGGATAAGGCACCGCACTGGCGATCGCCCACCCCTACCGACCCCGCAATGCACGAAGGGACCCTCGCCGCCCGACGTGCCACGAGCGCCGCCTGGGGCGCGCTGGAATACGGACGCCGTACCTTGCCGCACGCTACCTGAATACCAAGATGCGGACGGCGGAACTGATTCGGTCGGCAGATAGGCCCACGGTCGGCAGGGTGCCGATTTGGGCGATTCGCGGATCAAGGTAACTTTTTACGATTACGTTGCGCTACTATGAACGGCATGCCATGATGGCTGAGCGTCACGGAGCAGGTCCAATTCCGTTACGAACGGGCATGCCGTCTCTTAACAATTACCGGCACCTTCCCGACCGAGGTAAGCCTCCACGGCCCGACGAAAGGAAACAGAAAAGGGGTCGTTGACAAATTTTCAAGCCGTCCGAAATCGTACGAGACAATTCTTCGGGGGAATGTCCGTCAATGACGATTGTCGAACGAAATGAACACGTAACAATTCTTCTGGATGCGATCCGCGAGGCCGCGAACGGCAACGGGCAGATCATCACCATCGGCGGAGACGCCGGAACCGGGAAGACCGAACTGCTCCATCGCATCGCCGACGAGGCGCACCGCGCCGGCGCGCTCGTGCTGACAGCGGCTGGATCCCGTGCCGAGCTCACCCTCCATCTGGGTATCGTCCGGCAACTCTTCCAACAGGCCGCCAACGCCCCCTCGGCCACCGGTGAACTGGCCCGGCTGCTCGAGGACGACGCCCTCACCCCGGCGCGTGCCGGCAGCGGCGAAAGCACCGTTCACCCGGCCGGCCGGGTGATCGACCTCCTCTGTGCGGCCCTGCTGGAGCCCGCACGGGAACGGGCCGTGGTGATCTGCGTCGACGACGTGCAGTACGCGGACGTCGCGTCCGTGCACTGTCTACTGTCGCTGGCCGCGCAGCTGCGAGCGGCCCGGATGCTGATCCTCCTCGCCGAGGGCCCGGCGTGGACACGCCCACTCGCGGCCGAGCTGTCCGCACCGCCGTACGGCCGCCGCATCAATCTTCCACCACTCACCCACGGCGGTATCGCCGCCATGCTCGCCGCGCGCCTGGGCCACCCGGCCGATGCCGCCGTGGTCGCCCAGGCGCACCGACTCACCGGCGGCAACCCGCTGCTGGTACACGCGCTGGCCGACGACACGCTGGACACCCGGGCCGCCGGCGACGACACACTGCACGTGGGCACGGCCTACGGCCGGGGCGTGCTGCGCTGCCTGCACCGGACCACGCCCGCGATGCTGGCCACCGCACACGTCTTCGCCCTACTCGACGAGGTGGCAGGCTCCCCCACCACACCCCAGCAGGCGCTACTCGGGCATCTGCTCGGCCTGGACGCCGCAGCCGTCGCCCGCTCACTGGCCGCCCTGACCGCGGCCGGCGTGCTGGACCGCGGCGGTTTCCGGCATCCGGCCGCCCGCGCCGCGGTGCTCGACGACATCGCCCCCGCCATCCGCGCGGACATCCACCGGCGCGCCGCCCTCTGGCTGCACGCGTCGGACGCGTCCGCCGATGCCGTCGCCCGCCACCTGGTGGCCGCCGGTCACCACGACGAACCGTGGGCCGTTGCCCTGCTGGAACAGGCGGCCACACAGACCGTGCTGGACGGGCGGCCCGAGTTCGCGGTCAGCTGCCTGCAACTGGCCTTACGCGGCAGCACCGACGACCTCGAGCGGGCCCGGCTCACCGTCCTGCGCACCCGGGCCGAGTGGCGGATCAGCCCGGCCGGCGCCTGGGCCCGGCTGCCCGAGCTCATCGCGACGGTCCGGACCGGCCGGCTGACCGCCCGCTACGCGATCATCGCGGCCAAGCTGCTGCTCTGGTTCGGGCAGGTCGACGACGCCCGGGTCGCACTGCGATCGGTCGGGGGGGCAGTCGCCGAGCTCAGCCGGTCACGCGCATGGCTGATCAACTGGCATCCGACCCTGTCCGTCATGCTGCCCCCTCCACCGGACGCCGGCACGGCCCCTGCCGAGCGGGCCCTGGACCGGCTCCAGCCGGACGATGACGCGATGGAAGCGACCACCATGGCTCTGCTGCACATGGTCTACGCCGATCGCCCGAACCGGGTGCTCACCTGGCACGCCGACCTCGCCGAGGCCGACCTGGACCGGCTGGCGCCGACCTGGCGGGCGGTGCTGACCGCGATCCGCGCGGAGGCCGCGCTGCGACTCGGCGATCTGCCCGAGGCGCAGCGACTCGGCCGATCCGCCTTGCAGTGCATCACACCGCGCGGCTGGGCCGCCGCGGCCGGGCTGCCCCGTTCGATCCTGCTACGCTCCGCAACCGCCATGGGCGCCTACGAGCAGGCCACGGTCGAACTCGAGCACATCCTGCCCGAGCCCGGCGCCCAGAGCACGTTCGACCTGCACTTCCTGCATGCCCGCGGCCGCTATGCGCTGGCCGTGGAACTGCCGCACGCGGCGCTCGCAGACTTCCAGGCCTGCGGCGAACTGATGGCCCGCTGGAACATGACCGCACCCGCCCTGGTCGCCTGGCGCGACGGCGCCGCCTGGGCGCTGCTCGCGCTCGGCAAGACCGACAAGGCCGCCGAGTTGACCCAGCGGCAACTACGCGACCTCGCCACGGAGTACCGGCGCAGTCGCGGCGCGGCCCTGCGGGCGCTGGCCGTGACCCGCGAGCTGTGGCCCCGGCATCGGCTGCTCAGCGAAGCCGTGGAGCTGTTGCAGGCAGCCGGCGACCAGCTGGAGCTGGCCCACACGCTGGCCGATCTCAGTCGCGTGCAGTACGCGCTCGGCGACGGCAGCCGGGGCCGGCTGGCCATGCGGCGGGCGCTGCATCTGGCCGACCAGTGCAACGCCCGAGCGCTCAGCGAGGCGTTGCAGCCAAGCGTTCCAGTCCCGTCCGGTGGCCAGTCCACCGGTCCCGGCACCGGCGACGAGGCCACACCGCCGCTCAGCGACGCGGAACGCCGGGTCGCCGCCCTCGCGGTGCAGGGGCACACGAACCGACAGATCGCCCGCAAGCTGCACATCACCATCAGCACCGTGGAGCAGCACCTGACGCGCAGCTACCGCAAGCTCAAGGTGAGCCGCCGCAGCGATCTGCCGCTCGGCCTGCAGCCCGGCTTCTCCGCCGACTGAGCACGGGGAGCACCGCGAAGGCCGGTCCCGTTCGTACGGGACCGGCCTTCACCGTCCGTCGTGCCGCCGGGTCAGGATCGACCGAGCTCGTTGTTGATGAAATCGAAGATTTCCTGGTCGGTGCCGAGGTCCGGACCTGCGGCGGGCTCCGCGTCCGGCTTCGGAACCGTCTCGGTGAGGCCGGCCAGCATGGCCTTCAGGCGCATGGTGATCCGGGCCCGCGTAACATTGTCCGGATCGGATCCGGCCAGCAGTGCGGCCACGCGCTCCAGTTCGGTGTACGCCTGCTCACCCGCGCTCTCCGCGCCCGGCAGCAGGCCGCGCAGGAACCCGGCGAGATCGCGCGGCGTCGGGTGGTCGAACACGACCGTCGCCGGCAGCGACGTGCCCAGCACAGCGCCGAGCCGGTTGCGCAGCTCGATCGCGGTGAGCGAGTCGAAGCCGGCGTCCCGGAACGCCTGAGACTGGTCCACCGCATCCGGCGAGGCGTGGCCGAGCACTTCGGCGACCTCGGTCCGAATCACCCGCAACAGCTCCCGGTCCTGCTCCGACGGGGAGCGGCCGGCCAGTTCCGCCAGCAGCGGCACCGTGTCGGCCGCTGGTTCCGGGCCCGGCGCGCCGAGAGCGGTCACCTCCGGCAGATCGCCGAGCAGCGCGCTGCGGCGACGCAGGGTGAACGTCGGCGCGAACCGCTCCCAGTCGACGTCGGCCACCGCCACCGCGGGTACGCCCTCCGTCACTGCCCGGGCCATCGCGGCGACCGCCGGGTCCACCGCCATCGGCCGCAGACCCTGCCGGCGCAAGTGCTCCCCGGTGGAACCGTCGGCCATACCGCCGCCGTCCCATGGCCCCCACCCGATCGAGACGGCCGGCCGCCCGTCGGCCCGCCACTGCTCGGCCAGCGCATCCAGGTAGGCGTTGGCCGCCGCGTAGGCGCCCTGCCCGCCGCTGCCCCACACTCCGGCTACCGAGGAGAACAGCACCAGCGCTTCCAGGTCGGGGCCGGTGAGCAGCACATCGAGATTCGCCGCGCCCTGCACCTTGCCGGTGATCACCGCCGCGAAGTCGTCCAGGGTGGTGTCCGCCAGCGCGGTGTAGCGGCCGACCCCGGCGGTGTGCACCACCGCGGTCGGCGAGTGTTCCCCGATCAGATCGGAGAGCGCCACGCGGTCGGCCACGTCGCAGGCCGCGATCGTGACCGTCACGCCCTGTGCGGCGAGCTCC
Source organism: Micromonospora sp. KC207 (assembly GCF_004348615.1). NCBI lineage: Bacteria > Bacillati > Actinomycetota > Actinomycetes > Micromonosporales > Micromonosporaceae > Micromonospora > Micromonospora sp. KC207. The sequence goes on along the minus strand of NZ_SMKJ01000162.1, from coordinate 1,110 downwards.
GCCGCCAGTTCCTCCGCGCCCGGCGCGGCGCTGCCCTGACGGCTGGTCAGGACGAGCCGCTCGGCGCCCTCGGCGGCCAGCTTGCGGGCCACCTGCCTGCCGAGCGCACCGGTTCCGCCGGTGACCAGCACGGTGCCGCGAGGCCGCCACGGTCTGACCGGGGCACCACCGGCGATACGGCCGAGACGGCGGACGTAGGTGCCGGTCTCGCGTACCGCGAGCTGGTCCTCCCCGCCCTCGCGGATGGCGGCCCGCACCCGGTCGGGGGTACGGGCGTCGATCTCGACCGGAAGGTCCACCAGGCCACCCCAGCGCTCCGGGTGTTCCAGTGCGACCACCCGGCCCAGGCCCCAGACCTGGGCCTGGGTGGGGCTGCACAGACGGTCCGCCGGGCCGGTGGACACCGCCGACCGGGTGAAGCACCACAGCGGCGCAGGCACGCCGGCGTCACCCAGGGCCTGGACGAGGGCGACGGTAGCGGCCAGTCCGGTGGTCATCGCGGGATGGTCCGGGTGCGGCGAGTCGTCCAGCGCGAGGTACGAGATCACCCCGGCGACGTCGTCCCCCACTCCGGCCAACTGTTCCGCGATCGTGGTCCGGTCGGCCGTCGCGGCGTCCACGCTCAGCTCGACCGTCCGCTCCGCCAGGTCCGGCAGCACGTCGACCGGCGTCTGCGGGCGGACCACCAGCCAGGTGCCGGGGAGCCGGGCACCGGGCCGATCCGGCGCCGGCAGCCAGTGGATGCGGTAACGCCAGGAGTCGGTACGGGACTGTTCCAGGGTCCGCTGCCGCCACTGTGACAAGGCAGGAAGGGCCGCTTCCAGTACGGACGCCGGTTCGTCCCCGACCACCGCGGCGAGTTCACCCAGATCGCCGCGATCCACTGCGGCCCAGAACTCCTCGTCCACGGGGTCGCGCCGGGTCTGGGCCGGCAGTTCGATCCAGTAGCGTTCCCGTTGGAACGGGTAGGTGGGCACAAGCTCGGCCGCGTCAGGCGCCGGCGGCGGAGTCAGCCGATCCCAGGCCACCGCAGTCCCCGCCACGAACAGCTGAGCGACCGCCGTCACCAACGTGACCGCCTCATCCCGATCCCGGCGCGCCCCCGCCACC
>NZ_SMKJ01000161.1:0-15956 GCF_004348615.1 Micromonospora sp. KC207 | reverse complement strand
GCCGGGCGGCGGGGACACGACGCTGCGGGCGTCGTCGGGCAGACGACGGGTGACGCCGCGGCGGTCCAGCAGTTCCAGCAGCGGCACCGCGACCCGGCGGGTGGTGTCGAGGGCCACCCGGGCGGCGCTGAGCGTGAACGGCTGCGGCAACCCGGCGAGGACCCGGGCGGCGGCGTCCACGGCCCCGGGCAACAGCACCACGGTGTCGGCCAGCCGCAGCAGCGCACCGGCCCGCACCGCCGCGCCGATTTCCCGGGGCCCGAGCCCCAGCTCGGCGAGGCGGTGCGCCTCCGGGGCCCGGAACGGGCGCTCGCCGCACTCGGCGCGAATCCGGGCCACCGCGCGGGCCACCAGCTCCGGCAACGCGTCGTCGGCCGACGCGGTGACCCGCCCGGCGACCAGCCGCAGCGGTGGGCGCACGAGGGCCTCCACGAGCGCTCGGTCGGGCAGGTCGAGCCGTCGGCGCAGCACGTCGACCGGGACGCCTGGCTCCAAGGGGTGCGCGGCGGCGTACCGGGTCGCCTCGGCGGTAAGCCGGGCCGACAAGGACCGCCAGTGGTCGGGGTCGGCGAGCCAGTCCCCGACGACCGGGGTTTCTGCGGTGACCGGCACCCCCATCCGGGTCAGCTCCCCCACCCGGACCAGGGCGCGGCGACGCAACTCCCCGGCCGCGTCGGGGCGACCGTCCAAGTCGGTGAGGACCCGGGCGCGGGCGGCAGCGGCCCCGCGCCGGGCCAGCGGCGGCGGGGCCACGTCCAGCACGGTCACCCCGCCGGCGATCAGGTGGCGGCCCGGGTCGCGCAGCAGCGCCCGGTCTCCGACGACCAGCGGCAGCGGCCGGGCCAGCCGCAGCCGGGCGGTGTCCGGGCCGAGCGGGCGCACCCGGGCGGCGACGGCGGCGGAGCCGACGTGCAGGGTGAGCGTGGCCGGCAGGTCGGCCGCCGGGTTCCCGGCGACCCGCACGTCGAGCAGATCGGTGCGGCCGAACCGGCCGGGGGTGAGCAGGGCCTCGCCCCGGCCCAGCCGGTCCCGGGGCACGTTGCGCAGGTTCACCGCCACCCGGGCCACCGCGTCGACCCGGTCGCGGGCGGCGCCGAGGCGGTGCAGGCCACGCACCCGCACCGGCTCGCCGCTGCCTGCCAGCTCCAGCTCGTCGCCGACGGCCAGCCGGCCGCCACCGAGGGTCCCGGTGACCACGGTGCCGCTGCCGGTGATGGTGAACGACCGGTCCACCCACAGCCGCACCGGCGCGTCGGCCGGTGGGTCGGGCAACCGGGCCGCCAGGCGGTCCAGGGCGGCCCGCAGCCGGGGCAGGCCAGCCCCGGTGACGGCACTGACCGCGACCGCCTCCACGTCACCGAGGCAGGTCGCGGCGAGCTGCGCGCGGGCCTGGGCCAGCGCCGGGCCCGGGTCGGCCAGGTCCGCGCGGGTCACCACCAGCAGCCCGTACGCCACGCCGAGCGCGTGCAGCGCGGCCAGGTGCTCGGCCGACTGCGGCATCCAGCCCTCATCGGCGGCGACGACGAACAGCGCGGCCGGGGCGGGGCCGACACCGGCGAGCATGTTCGGCACGAACCGCTCGTGGCCGGGCACGTCGACGAACGCGACGGTGTCCCCGGAGGGCAGTGTGGTCCAGGCGAAACCGAGGTCGATGGTCATGCCCCGGCGGCGTTCCTCGGCCCACCGGTCCGGTTCCATACCGGTCAGCGCCCGGACCAGGGTGGACTTGCCGTGGTCGACGTGCCCGGCGGTGGCCACCACCCTGGTCCGGGCCGTCGCCGCCGCACCGGTCCGCAGGCCCACGTCAGGCATCCCGTGGCACGGCCAGCACGGCGGCGCGCAGCGCGTCGTCGGCTTCGGCGGGGACGCAGCGCAGGTCCAGCAGCAGCCGGCCCCGGGCGACCCGGCCGAGCACGGGCGGGTCGCCGACGCGCAGCGGCCGGGCGTACCGCTCGGGCAGGGCCAGGGCCCACGAGTCCAGCTCGACGCCGGGCGCGCCGCCCCCGCCGACCACGGCGGCGGCGGGCACCACCTCGGCCCGGCAGCCGTCGGCGGCCAGCCGGTCGCGTAGGCGTTCGGTGCGCTGCCGCAGCGCGGCCGGGTCGGCGTGCAGGGCCGCCCGGGTGGGGGTGCCGGGGTCGTGCAGGGTGGCCGCCAGCGCGGCCAGGGTCAGCTTGTCGACCCGCAGGGCGCGGGCCAGTGGGTGACGGCGCAGCCGGTCGACCAGGTCGGCGTCGCCGAGCAGCAGCCCGGCCTGCGGGCCGCCGAGCAGCTTGTCGCCGCTGGCGGTGACCAGGTGCGCGCCGGCGCGCAGCGTGCGCGCCGCGTCCGGCTCGTCGGGCAGCAGCGGATCGGCGGCGAGCAGCCCGGAGCCGATGTCGGCGACGACCGGCACGCCCAGGGTGGCCAGCCGGGCCACGTCGACGGCGTGGGTGAAGCCGGCGACCACGAAGTTCGACGGGTGCACCTTCAGCACGAACCCGGTGCCGGGGCCGATCGCGGCGGCGTAGTCGGCGAGGGTGGTTCGGTTGGTGGTGCCCACCTCCCGCAGCCGCGCGCCGGTGCTGGCCAGCAGGTCCGGCAGGCGGAACCCGTCGCCGATCTCCACCAGCTCGCCCCGGCTGACCACGATCTCCCGGCCCGCCGCGAGGGCGGTGGCGGTCAGCGCCAGGGCCGCCGCGCCGTTGTTGACCACGTGCACGGCGCCCGCGTCGGGCACGGCGGCGGCGAGCGCGGCGAGGGCGTCGCGGCCACGCCGGGCCCGCCGCCCGGTGGTCAGGTCCAGCTCCACGTCGGTGTGCCCGGCGGCGGCGACCACGGCGGCCACGGCGGCGGCGGACAGCGGGGCCCGGCCCAGGTTGGTGTGCAGGACGACACCGGTGGCGTTGAGCACCGCCGCGGGGACGGCGGCGGGCAGCGCGGCGAGGGCGGCGTCACGTACCCGATCGGGGGGGATCTCACCGGCGCGGGCGCGGGCCTGCGCGGCGACGATCGCGGCCTTGACCCGATCGCGGCCGACCCTGCCGGCTGCGGCGGCCAGGCCCGGATCGGCCAGCAGGACGTCGGTGCGCGGGACCCGCCGTCGGGGATCGGCGTCGCGCATCGCGTCCTTCCCACGGGTTGCCTGGCGGAGACGGACGGGAATCGAACCCGCCTGGCCCGGATCCCGGACCACACCGGTTTTGAAGACCGGGAGGGGCACCAGCCACCCGAACGCCTCCACCGGCCATTGGACCACAGCGCCCCGCCCGGCGTGCGGGTAGCCCTCAGCCCCCGGTGGCGCGGCGCTCGACGCGCTCGCGCTGCGGGACCACCGTGTACTTCGGGTCGCGGGCGGAGGCGACGCCACCGTGGAAGATGCCGAACCGGGTGGCCACCGACGCGGCGAGCAGGGCCGCGCCGGACAGGCCGGAAAGCAACCGGCTGCGGCGGCCGACGAGCGCCCCGACCACCCCGGCGGCGGTCAGCGACCGGCCGGCGCGCAACAACCGGCCGGGGACGCCGGTGCGGTAGGGCTCACTGAGCAGGCCCAGGCGGCTCTCCACCCGGTGCACGCCCCACAGTTCCAGGGCCGCGCCGGCCACCGCCATCCGCCGGGCCGGGCCGGCCTGGGCGCAGGGCGCCGCGAGCAGGCCCACGCCGGCACCGCTGGCCAGGGCGCTGCCCGCGAAGACGGCCGGCAGTTGCGGGTACGCCTCGTGCCAGGACGGCACGGCCGTGTCGGCGAGCAGCACCCCGGTGTACGTGGCCAGGGCCGGCGCGGTCGCGGCGGCGACCAGGCCGGCAGCCCGCCCGGCGCCGGGCAGCAGCCGCCGCCCCAGGCCGAGCACGCCCCGCTCGGGCAGCCACGCGGCGGCCTCGGCGACGGCGGCGACCCCGGCGGCCGGGCCGAACACGGTGAGGACCCAGGTGCCCACCGACATCGGGGACGTCGGCTTCGCCACCCGCAGCATGTGGTGGAAGCGGGCCGGCCGGCCCAGGTCGTTGACGAGGAAGTACGCGCTGGTGGCGACCGCAGCCAGCGCGGTGACCCGGCCGGCGCGGCGCAGCGCCGGCCGTCCGGTGAGCTGCCCACCGGCGGCCAGCAGCGACGAACCGGCGGCCAGCCCGCCGGTGAACAGGTACGCCGCGATGTCCCACTTCCACACCGGCGGCTTGAGGATCGGCCGGCCGTAGTAGGAGGTGAACTCGGCCGGTGGGACGGTGAGCTGTTCCCCGCCGCCGCGCCCGCTTCGGAAGCGGCGGAACCGGTCCCCGACCGGGGGGTGCGCGCTCACGAGGAACCTCCGACGAACGCGGCGACGGCCGCCGCCGCCATGGCCAATGCGGCCAGCCCGGCACGCCTCCACATCCGGGGCAGGTCCCGGGTGGTGACCACCGGGTCGGGCGGCAGCCCGTACACCTCCGGGGCGTCCAGCAGCAGGAAGAACGCCCCGTCGCCGCCGACGCCGTCGGTGGGGTCGTGGCCGTACAGCCGGGCCTCCGGCACGCCGCGCTCGTGCAGGGTGGCCACCCGTTCGGCGGCCCGCTTTCGCAACTCGTCGAGGGGGCCGTACTGGATGGACTCGGTGGGGCAGGCCTGCGCGCAGGCGGGGGTCAGCCCCGCGCCGAGCCGGTCGTAGCACAGGGTGCACTTCCACGCCCGGCCGTCGCCCCTGCGCTGGTCGATCACCCCGTACGGGCAGGCCGGGATGCAGTAGCCGCAGCCGTTGCAGATGTCCTCCTGCACCACGACCGTGCCGAACTCGGTGCGAAACAGCGACCCGGTGGGGCAGACGTCGAGGCAGGCGGCGTGGGTGCAGTGCTTGCAGACGTCCGACATCATCAGCCAGCGGAAGTCGCTGCGCCCGGCCGCGCCGGTGCCCCGGCCGGGCGGCTGCGCGCCGGGCATGCCGAGAAACTGCGGGCCGGGACCCGCCGCCGCCGGGGCGGCGCTGCCCGCCGCGTCGGCGGCGGGGCGGGGCTGCTCGACGAACGCCACGTGCCGCCACGAGTTCGCGGTCAGCGCGCCGGTGTTGTCGTAGGACATGCCGAGCAGGTCCATCCCGGAGCCTGGCACGTCGTTCCACTCCTTGCAGGCGACCTCGCACGCCTTGCAGCCGATGCAGACGCTCGTGTCGGTGAAGAAGCCCATCCTGGGTGGGGCGTCGGTCCAGCCGGCGTCCGGCGCCGGGCCCAGCGGCCCGGAGCGGCTGTTGGCGTCAGGCATTCCCGCCCCCGCTCTGCTCGTCGGCCGACGCCTGCGCGGAGCGTTCGTCGGTGCTGTCTGCCGCGTCGTGGCCGCCCGCCGCTGCGGTGGTGACGATCGGGATCCTGCGCTGCGGGGTCATGCCGGCCCGCCGCCGGTAGTCGGCGACCATGTCGAGCAGGGCCGCGCCGGTGGGCCGCCGGCCGGGCCGCACGTCGCAGGTGCCGACCTTGCTCTCCTGGATCAGCACGTTCGGGTCCAGGGTGATGCCGAACAGGTCGTTGGCCGAGTCGCCGGTGACCAGACCCTCCGTGCCGAAATGGTACGGCAGCCAGAGCTGGTGGATGATCCGGCCGTCCACCCGCAGCGGGGTGAGCCGCTCGGTGACCAGCACCCTCGCCTCGATCACCGCCCGGCCGCTGACCAGGTGCGCCCAGCTCAGGTGGGCCAGCCCGGCCTCGGCGGCCAACTCCGGGGAGACCTCCACGAACATCTCCGGCTGCAACTCGGCCAGCGGACGCACGGTGCGGCTCATCCCGCCGGCGGTGTGGTGCTCGGTGAGCCGGCTGACCGTGAACACGTACGGGAAGACGCCGCTGTGCGCCTCCGGCGGGCTCGGGTTGATCGGGTTGATCGGATGCTCGTAGACCTTGCGGGTCGGGTTGGCCTGCTGGCCGTACACGGGGTTGCGCATCGGGGACTCGGCCGGCTCGTAGTGCGTCGGCAGCGGGCCGTCGAGCACCCCGCTGGGCGCGTACAGCCAGGCCTTTCCGTCGCTCTGCATGATGAACGCGTCGTCGCCGGCGAGGGCCGCCACGCCGGAGGCGCCCTGCGGGGGCCGGTACGTCGGCGGCTTCGTCCGCTCGAAGTCCGGCACGTCGTACCCGGTCCACTCCCCGGCGTCGGGGTCCCACCAGACGTACTTCTTGCGCTCGCTCCACGGGCGGCCCTGCGGATCGGCGGAGGCCCGGTTGTAGAGGATGCGGCGGTTCGCCGGCCACGCCCAGCCCCACTGCGCGGCCACCCAGTCCTGCTCGTGGCGGGGCCGGCGGCGGGCGGCCTGGTTGACGCCGTCGGCGTAGACGCCGGTGTAGATCCAGCAGCCGATCGCGGTGGAGCCGTCGTCGCGGGCCTGCGTGAACGCCGACAGCGGGCGGCCGGTGGCCACCTCGTACCCGTTGATCTCGCGCAGCACCGCCTCGGCGCTGGGCTCCGCGTGCGGGCCGTGCGTGGGGTAGTCCCAGGCCAGGTCGAGCAGCGCCCGGTCGCGCGGGTGCGGGGAGGTGGCCAGCTTCTCCCGCAGCCGGCGACCGAGGTGGTAGAAGAACCACAGCTCGGAGCGGGCGTCGCCCGGCGGGTCGACGGCCTTCTCCCGCCACTGCAACAGCCGCTGGGTCTGGGTGAACGTGCCCTCCTTCTCCACGTGCGACGCCGCCGGCAGAAAGAACACCTCCGTGCGGCACTGCTCCGGCGTGATCTCCCCGGTGGCCACCTCGGGGCTGTTCTTCCAGAACGTGGCGCTCTCGATGAGGAACAGGTCGCGCACGACCAGCCAGTCGAGGTTGGCCATGCCGAGGCGCTGGGCGCGGCCGTGCGCGGAGCCGACGGCCGGGTTCTGGCCGAGCAGGAAGTAGCCCTTGACCTTCCCGTCGATCATGTTGAGGACCTGCTGGTACGTGCCGTGGTCGCCGGTCATCCGGGGCAGGTAGCCGTAGCAGAAGTCGTTGTCCGGCCGCGCCGCGTCCCCCCAGTACGCCTTGAGCAGGCTCGCCGCGTACGCCCGGGAGTCGTCCCAGAAGCCCTTCTGGCCGCGGTGGCGGATGCTGTCGACCCAGTCGTCAAACGTCTCGTGGTCGGCGTGGTGCGGCATCGGCAGGTAGCCGGGGAGCAGGTTGTACAGCGTCGGGATGTCCGTGGAGCCCTGGATGCTGGCGTGCCCGCGCAGCGCCAGGATGCCGCCGCCGGGCCGGCCCATGTTGCCCAGCAGGGTCTGGATGATCGCGCCGGTGCGGATGTACTGCACGCCGACGCTGTGCTGCGTCCAGCCCACGGAGTAGACCAGCGCGCCGGTGCGTTCCCGGCCGGAGTTGTGCGTCCAGGCGCGGGCCAACTCCAGGAACTTCTCCTGCGGGATGCCGCAGACCCGCTCCACCATCTCCGGGGTGTAGCGGGCGAAGTGTCGCCGCAGGATCTGGTAGACGCAGCGCGGGTGCCGCAACGTCTCGTCCCGCGCGGTCTGCCCGGGCACCGGCATGCCGTGCGACTCGTGGCGCAGCCCGGCCGCGCTGTCGCGTTCCTTCCCGGTACCAATGATCTCGGCGTGGTCCTCGTGGCCGGCGTACTGCCAGCTCGACGTGTCGTACGAGCCGGTCTCGGGGCGGTAGCCGGAGAAGAGGCCGTCGAGGTCCTCCGTGTCGGCGAACTGCTCGCTGACGAGCGTCGCCGCGTTGGTGTACGCCAGCACGTACTCCCGGAAGTCCAGCTCGTTCTCCAGGATGTACCGCACGACGCCGCCGAGCAGCGCGATGTCGGTGCCCGCCCGGATCGGCAGGTACGTGTCGGCGACCGCGCTGGTCCGGGTGAACCGGGGGTCGACGTGGAAGACCTTCGCGCCGCGCCGCTTGGCCTCCATCACCCACTGGAAGCCCACGGGATGCGCCTCGGCCATGTTGGAGCCCTGGATGACGATGACGTCAGCGTTGACCAGGTCCTGTTGGAAGTCCGTCGCGCCGCCGCGACCGAAGCTGGTCCCCAGACCGGGGACGGTGGCGGAGTGTCAAATGCGGGCCTGGTTCTCGATCTGGAGCGCCCCCATCGCCGTGAACAGCTTCTTGATGAGGTAGTTCTCCTCGTTGTCCAGCGTCGCCCCGCCCAGACTGGAGATGCCCAGCGTGCGGCGCAGCGGCCGGCCGGCGTCGTCGACGTCCTCCCAGGTCGCCGCGCGGGCGGCGAGGATCCGGTCGGCGATCATGTCGACGGCCGTGTCGAGGTCCAGGTCCTCCCACTCGGTGGCGTACGGCCGGCGGTAGCGGACCCTCGTCTGGCGTAGCGGGCTGGTGACCAGGCTCTTGCTGGCCGAGCCCTTCGGGCACAGCCGGCCCCGGGAGATCGGGCTGTCCGGGTCCCCCTCGATCTGGGTGACCCGGCCGTCGGTGACGAAGACCCGCTGGCCGCAGCCGACCGCGCAGTAGGGGCAGATCGACCGGGCCACGCTGTCGGCGGTTTCGGTGCGGGCGGTCAGCGCCGCCGAGCGGGCCGACCGGGCTGCCGCGCCCCGGCCGAGCGGGTCGGTGCCGGTGAGCTGCCGGTAGACGGGCCAGCCCGCGATGAAAGTCCGCAGACCCATCGGGGGCACCCCCTCTGCCGGCGGCGGAAGCTGACCCTCTGAACATAGGCCAGCGCCCGGCGCGCCGCGACCCCGGCGGGTCTTCTCCCGCCGCCCGGGGGCGCCTCGGCCAGGGTGGGGCGGCACGGGGCGGGGGTCGCGCGCCGCCGACGCGGCCTGCGGCCCTCACGGCAGCCGGGAGCGGACCTTCGCGGCGCACCCGCGCAGCGCCCCGTGCGCGTCGACGCCGAGGCTCTCGATCGCCACCAGCGCCGTGAACGCGGCGTCGGCCAGCTCGGCCGCCACGTCGTCGCGGGTGTGGGTCACCCCCTTGCGCGGGTTCTGCCCGAGTGCGCCGATCCACGCCCCGGCGGCCTCCCCCGCCTCCTCGGTCAGCTTGAGGATCCGGCAGGTCAGCTCCGGGTCCCCGGTGCCGTTGGCAACGTCGAGCCAGCCCCGCAGGGCGCGCACCGACTCCCAGATCGACTCGTCCATCCGACCAGTGAACCGGACGGGGGTGACGATCCCCTGCCCGGGGGCGGTCGGCCCCGCCCCCGGGCAGGGACCGGTCCGACCGGCTCCGCGCAGGCGAATGAACCCGGTCCGTGGGCATTGGGGGTCAGGTCACCACAGCCGCGCGACGATGTCCGCGGCCTGCTCCTCCCACTGGGCGTACGCGTACGGGTATGCCGACACCTGCACCGTCTGCGCCGCGGCGGTCAGCGGCAGGTCCTGCCAGCCGCCGATGTTCTTCAGCGCGCCGAAGAACGCCTTCGAGGCGTACTCCGGGTCGGTGATCTGGTCGGGCGAGCCCCAACCGGACGACGGGCGCTGCTGGAACAGGCCCTGCGAGTCGTGGTCGTTGTACGCGCCCAGGTGGCCGAGGTTGTAGAGCTTCGACTCCTGCAACGAGGTGGCCACGCCGATCACCGCGCCGCGTTTGCCGACGCCGCTGTCCTTGGCGGCCTCGACGATGGCCCGGGCGTTCGCCAGCTGCGCGTCGTCGAGCGGGATGCGCGACTGCGCGCCCTCGACGCCGTGCGGGATCAGCTCGTCGCGGCTCGGCCGGCCCGCCGACGGGGTCGACTTGCTGGTGTTCTCGCCGGTGGTCAGCGCGGACTCGACGGTGGCCCCCTGGCGGGTCTTGCCGGTGGCCAGGTCGATGGCGGCGACGGCGCCCGTGTGCGGGCCGGTGGTGACCGGGGCGGCGACGGCCGTGGGGCCGAACGCCAGGCCGCCGAGGACGGCGATGCCGCTGATGGTCAGGACGGTCTTGCGGTTCGTGGTCTTCGCGATGGCCGGGAGCCATCGAGTGAAGTCTGCCTTCACGATGGTTGCCCTTTCGGTCGTCACGACGCGCTCCGGGTTGAGCGCCCCTCGAGACCCGCCCCGGCCGGCGGGGTTTACCGGCGGGCGGTACGGGGGACACAACCAGCTTCATGTGTCCGCCATTCCGGATATGCGGGACAACGCTCGGGGTGCGGCCCCGGTCACTGCGGGAATCGGACGACGCGGCCGGCACCGACCGGCTCGGGCGTTCCGAGCGGGCCGGGCTGTTGACCTTGACAGGACCGTGGCGCGGTGCAAATAATTCACCCATTGAACAAATCTCCTCCGCTCGCCGCCGACCACCTGGATCGCTCCCCCGCTGACCAACCGCGCCACCTGCCCCGTTCACGACACCCCCGGGAGGACCGATGCCACTCGTAGCCGGGGTCGACTCGTCGACCCAGTCGTGCAAAGTCGTCATCCGCGACGCCGAGAGCGGGGAGCTGGTGCGCGAGGGTCGTGCGCCGCACCCCGTCGGCACAGCCGTGCCACCGGCCGCGTGGGAGGCCGCGCTGTCCGACGCGGTCGCACAGGCCGGCGGACTGGACGACGTGGCGGCCGCCTCAGTCGCCGGGCAGCAGCAGGGGATGGTGTGCCTGGACGCCGCGGGCGCGGTGGTCCGGGACGCCGTGCTGTGGAACGACACCCGCTCGGCCGGCGCCGCCGCCGACCTGATCTCGGATCTCGGCGGCGGCGAAGCGGGGCAGCGGGCCTGGGCGGAGGCGGTCGGCCTGGTGCCGGTGGCCAGCTTCACCGTCACCAAGCTGCGCTGGCTGGCCTCGGCGGAGCCGGACAACGCCGCCCGTACGGCTGCGGTGTGTCTGCCGCACGACTGGCTGACCTGGCGACTTGCCGGCACACCGGGGCTCGATGCGCTGCGCACCGACCGCAGCGAGGCCAGCGGGACCGGATACTGGTCGGCCGCGACCGGTGACTATCGCCTGGACCTGCTCCGGTTGGCGTTCGGGCGCGACGACGTGCTGCTGCCGCAGGTGCTCGGGCCGACCGGTCGGGCCGGGCACCTGCGCACCGGTGCCCCGCTGGGCCCCGGCGCCGGCGACTGCGCCGCAGCGGCGCTGGGCGTCGGCGCCGAGTCGGGCGACGTGATCGTGTCGATCGGTACCTCCGGCATAGTGTCCACCGTTTCCGACGTGCCGGCCGCAGACCCGAGCGGGATCGTGGCCGGGTTCGCCGACACGACCGGCCGCTTCCTGCCGTTGGTGTGCACGCTCAACGCCGCCCGGGTGCTGGACGCGGCGGCGACCATGCTGCGGGTGGACCACGCAGAGCTGTCCGCGCTGGCGCTGTCCGCCCCGCCGGGCGCCGACGGGCTGGTCTTGGTGCCCTACCTCGAGGGCGAGCGCACACCGAACCGTCCACACGCCACCGGAGCCGTGCACGGCCTGACCCTGCGGACCTCGACCCCCGCGCACCTGGCCCGCGCGGCGGTGGAGGGCATGCTGTGCGCACTCGCCGACGGGCTGGACGCGATGATCGCGCAGGGCACGACGGTCGACCGGGTCGTCCTGGTCGGCGGCGGCGCCCGATCGGAGGCGGTACGCCGGATCGCGCCTACGGTCTTCGGCCGGCCCGTGCTCGTGCCACCACTGGCGGAGTACGTCGCCGACGGCGCCGCCCGCCAGGCGGCCTGGGTGTTGTCGGGCGGGCAGCAGCCGCCGTCGTGGACGGTCGGGCAGGTCGAGATGTACGAGGCGGACGCCGTGCCGGCGGTCCGCGAACGGTACGCGGCGGCCCGCGCGAACGCCCCCGACCGCGCCGACTGACGGCGTCATCGCCACGACGGGTCTGGTCGACCCGGAACTGGGGCGCGCCGGGCGACCGCTCGGCCAGCCGGCGTACCGATGGCCGAGGTGGCGCTGTGGCCTGGCCGCCGCGGTGCCGGGCGCACGGGGGCGTCAGTGGCCCCGGGCCAGCCACTGATCGAGTTGCGGGGCCACCCGCACGTGGTCGTCGTGGGCGTGGGTGGCCAGGATCGCCACCACGCGGCGGCCGCCGACGGTACGCATGATCGCGTCGACGTCGTGCGGCGCGTCGACGACGACGCACTCGTTGTCGTCGCCCACCACCCAGACGTTGTTGTCGACGTCGGAGGTCTGCCCGTCGACGGAGAACGTGCCGGAGGTGACGGTGTGGTCGACGCGGGCGGTCACGGGAAGACCACCACCGAGCGCAGCACGTCGCCGTGGTGCATCCGGGTGAACGCCTCCTCGACCTGGTCCAGGGCGATCTCCTCGGTGACGAACGCGTCCAGGTCGAGCCGGCCCTGCAGGTACAGCTCGGTGAGCAGGGGGAAGTCGCGGCTGGGCAGGCAGTCGCCGTACCAGCTCGACTTGAGGGCCCCGCCGCGCCCGAAGACGTCCAGCAGGGGTAGCTCCACCTTCACCTGCGCAGTGGGCACGCCGACCAGCACGACCGTGCCGGCGAGGTCGCGGGCGTAGAACGCCTGCTTCCAGGTCTCGGGCCGGCCGACGGCGTCGATGACGACGTCCGCGCCGAAGCCGCCGGTGGCGGCCCGGATCGCCTCGACCGGGTCGTCTGCGGAGGCGTTGACGGTGTGGGTGGCGCCGAACCTGCGGGCCCAGTCGAGCTTGCGGGGGTCGACGTCCACCGCGATGATCGTCGTCGCCCCGGCCAGGGCGGCACCGGCCACGGCGGCGTCGCCGACCCCGCCACAGCCGATGACGGCCACGGAGTCACCGCGGGTGACGCCCCCGGTGTTCATCGCCGCGCCGAGGCCGGCCATCACCCCGCAGCCGAGCAGGCCGACGGCGGCGGGCCGCGCGGCCGGGTTGACCTTCGTGCACTGCCCGGCGTGCACGAGGGTCTTCTCGGCGAACGCGCCGATGCCCAGCGCCGGGGACAGCGCGGTGCCGTCGGTGAGCGTCATCTTCTGCGCGGCGTTGTGGGTGGCGAAGCAGTACCACGGCCGGCCACGGCGGCAGGCGCGGCAGACCCCGCAGACGGCCCGCCAGTTCAACACCACGAAGTCGCCGGGGGCCACCTCGGTGACGCCGTCGCCGACCCGCTCGACGGTTCCGGCGGCCTCGTGGCCGAGCAGGAACGGGAACTCGTCGTTGATGCCGCCCTCGCGGTAGTGCAGGTCGGTGTGGCAGACCCCGCACGCCTGGACGCGGACCACCGCCTCGCCGGGCCCCGGGTCGGGCACCACGACGGTGGTGACCTCGACCGGCGCGCCCTTGCTGCGTGAAACGACTCCCCGGACTTCCTGGCTCACAGTTTCCTCCTGATCCACGCGCTGTCGGTGTCGCCGGCGCCGGGCCGCAGGGCCGGGGCCGGCGACGCGGTGCGCCGTCGGGCCGCCCGCGCCGGGCACGCTCCACAGTGAAACTACCGCTGTGGCGCGGATGCGTGCTGGCCCTGACAGCCGTCAGGTGCGGGGCGTGACGACGGCCCGCGGGGCGATCGGGAGGTCTCCATTCCTTCGACTGGGAACGGCAAGCGCAGCTGGTACTCGCGCTACGTCGCGGCGCTCAACGCCCACCAGTTCGACGGCATGGATCAGTGGCTCGGTGCTGCTCCTTCCGGCGCCTCGGTCGAGATCGCCGAGCACAAAATCAGCGACGGCCGATTCGTGCGGATGACGGCCCTGCGCGATCTGGCCGAGACGCATCGGCGACTGGCCACCTGACATCAGGGATCGACGTGGCGTGGGCCCTTGGCGCGACCCTGTGGCGTGCGCCACCCGGCGGACACGCCGGTGCCGGGCGGCGGCATCGGAACGGACTGGGCAGAATCAACACATGTCTTCCCGCCGGTGGCTGCTCGCCGATCAACTCGGGCCCCACTTCCTCGACGATCCGGCGCAGCCGGTGCTGCTCGTGGAAGCCCGGGAGCTGTTCCGGCAGCGCCCGATGCACCGGCAGAAGGCCCACCTGGTGCTCTCGGCGCTGCGGCACCGGGCCGCCGAGCTGGGTGACCGGGCCCTACTGGTGCGCGCCGGCACGTTCCGGGAGGCGCTGGCCCGCGTCGACGGGCCGGTCGAGGTCTGCCACCCGCCGTCGCGGGCCGGGCTGGCCTTCGCCCGGTCGGTGCCGGGGCTGACCATCCTGCCGCCACGCGGCTTCCTCACCCGCCGGGAGGACTTCGCGGCGTGGGCCGACGCCCCCCGCCGGGGGGCGCTGCGGGTGGCGGACTTCTACCGCTGGGCCCGGCGCGAACGCGGCGTGTTCGACGGTCCGCCTGGGCGGGTCCCCCGCCGGCCCCGGCGGGCCGACGGCGCGGCCGGGCTGGTGGCGTCCCCTCCCCCACCGATCGTGGAGGACGCGATCGACGCGGAGGTCCGCGACGAGTTGGACCGCTGGGAGCGCGACGGCGTCCGGTTCCTCGGCCGGGACGGCCCGCGCCGCTACCCGGCCACCCACGCCGAGGCCGACGCGCGGCTGCGGCACTTCGTGGCGCACCGGCTGCCCGACTACGGCCGGTACCAGGAGGTGATGAGCGCGGGCGACCCGCTGCTGACGCACAGTGTGCTGTCGTCGTCGTTCAACCTGGGGCTGCTCGACCCTGCGGAGGCGATCCGGGCCGCCGAGGGCGCCTGGCGCAAGGGGGCCGCGTCGTTGTCGGCCGTGGAGCCGTTCGTCCAGGGCCTGCTCGGCTGGCGGGAGTTCCTCTGGCAGCTGTACTGGTACCTCGAGCCGGGCCACCGGGGCGCCAGCTGGCTGGCCGCGAACGAGCCGCTGCCCGACTGGTTCGCTGGCCTGGACGCCGACGCCGTGGAGGCGCGTTGCCTGGCCGACGTGCTCGCCGGGGTCCGGGACCGCGCCTGGGTGCACCATGCGCAGCGGCTGCTGGTGCTCGGCAACTACGCGTTGCAACGCGGCTGGCGGCCGGCGGAGCTGGCAAGCTGGTTCCGGGACTGTTTCGTCGACGGCACCGACTGGGCGATGAACGCGACCGTGATCGGGATGAGCCAGTACGCCGACCTGGGCCGCGTCGACACCCGCCCGTACGCGGTCGACGGCCGGTACGTCGACGAGCTGAGCGACTACTGCACGGGGTGCCGGTACCAGCCGGAGACGACGCTGGGCGATCTGGCCTGCCCGTACACCGGGGGGTTCGACGCCTTCCTGCACCGCAACCACGACCGGCTCGCCGGCGACCTGCGGCTCGCCGCGGAACTGGCCGAACGCGACGATCCGCAGCTACGGGACGCGGTGCTGGCCCAGGAGGAGAAGCGCGGCAGCAGCCCACCCTGAACGCTGCCCCCGGCGGGACGGCGGGGGCAGCGTCGGTCAGCGGTCAGCGGCGTGCCCGGCCCAGAAGCCGGTGACCAGCCGGTGGAACTCCTCGGCCCGCTCGACCTGCGGCAGGTGGCCGGTGTCGGCGAACAGGTGCGTGCGGGCCCGGGGCAGTCGGATGCGGGCCGCGTCGAGGTGCGCGGCGGGCAGGATCAGGTCCCGCTCGCCCCAGACGACCAGGATGGGCAGGTCCAGCCGGGCCACCGCGTCGAGCAGTTCCTCCCGCCACGGCCCGGCGACGCCCCCGAACGTGCCGAGGCTGCCGACGAGTTCCAGCATCACCCGGGCGGCGTGCGGTCGCCGGGCCGCCGCCATCGCCTCGGCGAGGCGGGTCTCGGTGACGTACCGCCGGTCGTGGAACAGGGCCCGCTCGGTGCGCCGGGCCACGGCCCGGCTCGGTCGCAGCAGCAGCCGGCCCAACGGCCGCAGCGCCAGCAGCCGCAGCGCGAGCGTCACCTCCCGACCGAAGCCGGCGCTGTCGACCAGCACCAGGCTGGCCGCGCGGGCCGGGGCGTCGACGGCCAGCCGCATGGCGACCGCCCCACCGAGGGAGTTGCCGACCAGGTGGGCGGGGCCGGCCACGCCGAGCGCGTCGAGGCAGTCGGCGGCGGCCCGGGCCAGCGCCGGCAGGGTGTGCGGCTCGTCCAGCGGCGCGGACCCGCCGTGCCCGGCCAGGTCGAGGCTGACCACCCGGTGATCGCGGGCGAGCCGGTCGTGCAGCTCGGCGAAGTCGGCGAGGGTGCGGCCGATGCCGTGCAGCAGCACCACCAGCGGGCCGTCGCCGGCCACCCGGCACCGGGAGGCGCGCCCCCGCACGGTGACGATGGTGTCGACC
>NZ_SMKJ01000160.1:0-16110 GCF_004348615.1 Micromonospora sp. KC207 | reverse complement strand
TGTTCGCAGGGGCCCTCCTATACCGAAAGCGTTAACAAGGGGCCCCTCCTTACCCGTGGGCCGGCGGCCGTAGGCTGGGGCACGTGACGGTACGTGTACGCTTTGCCCCCTCGCCGACCGGAATGTTCCACGTCGGCGGTGCCCGCTCGGCCCTACAGAACTGGATCTACGCCAGGCAACAGGGCGGGGTGTTCGTGCTCCGCGTCGAGGACACCGACGCGGCACGCAACAAGCCCGAATGGACCGAGGGCATCCTCTCCGCGCTGGACTGGATCGGCATCGCCCGGGGCAGCTACGAGGGCCCCTACTTCCAGTCGTCGTACGCCGGGGAGCACCGCGCCGCCGCGCAGCGACTGCACGAGGGCGGCCGGGCGTACTACTGCGACTGCACCCGGGAGGCCGTGCAGGCGCGTACCGGCTCGCAGTACTCCGGCTACGACGGCTTCTGCCGGGACCGGGGCCTGGCGGCGGGCGAGGGGCGCGCGCTGCGGTTCCGCACGCCGGACACCGGCGAGACCGTGGTGGTCGACCTGATCCGGGGCGAGCCGACCTTCGAGAACAGGCTGATCGAGGACTTCGTCATCGCCCGGGGCGACGGGTCGCCGGTGTTCCTGCTGGCCAACGTCATCGACGACATGACGATGGGAATCACCCACGTGATCCGGGCCGAGGAGCACCTGCCCAACACGCCGAAGCAGCAGTTGCTCTGGGACGCGCTGGGCGTCAAGCCGCCGATCTGGGCACACGTGCCCGTGGTGGTCAACGAGAAGCGGCAGAAGCTGTCCAAGCGGCGGGACAAGGTCGCCCTGGAGGCGTACCGGGACGAGGGCTACCTAGCCGCGGCGATGCGCAACTACCTGATGCTGCTCGGCTGGGCGCCGTCGGGCGACCGGGAGATCGTGCCCTGGTCGGTGATCGAGGAGGAGTTCCGGCTGGAGGAGGTCAACCCCTCCCCCGCGTTCTTCGACGAGAAGAAGCTGCGCGCGTTCAACGGCGAGTACGTCCGGGCGCTGCCGATCGACGAGTTCGTGGCCGCCTGCCGGCCGTGGCTGACCGGCACCGACACCATCGCGCCGCCGCCGTGGCAGCCGCAGGAGTTCGACGCCGACGCGTTCGCCGCCGTGGCCCCGCTGGCCCAGACCCGGATCGCGGTGCTCAGCGAGATCGTGCCGAACGTCGACTTCCTCTTCCTGGCCTCGCCGCTGATCGAGGAGGCCGCGTGGGCGAAGGCGATGAAGGAGGGCGCGGCCGAGCTGCTCGACGCGGCGGTCGCCGCGTACGAGGGGCTCGCTTCGTGGGACGCGGACTCGCTGAAGGCGACGCTGGAGGCGGTCGGCGCGGAGCGCGGCCTCAAGCTCGGCAAGGCCCAGGCGCCGGTGCGGGTGGCGGTCACCGGCCGCGCCGTCGGCCTGCCGCTGTTCGAGTCGCTGGAGGTCCTGGGCCGCGAGCGCACCCTCGCCCGGTTGCGCGCCGCCCGCCTGCGCCTGCCCTGATCGGGTGTACGCACGCCTGCCCTGATCCGGTACGCGACCTGCCGCGCTCAGGAACGGCGGCGGCGCACGGCGAACACGGCGGCGACGGCCGCGAGCAACAGCAGCAGCCCCCCGCCCAGCGCCCAGAGCCAGCCGGGCGGTCCCTTCCGCGGCGACTCGTCGGCGACCGGCGCGGCGCTGGCGGGGCCGTGCGTGGCCGCGTCGGCCGACGACGGCGGGGCACCGGACGGTGACGGGGGCTCCGGCGGCGTGGCCGACGGCGACGGGGGCTGGGCCGGGGTGCCGGTGGTGAGGGTGAACCGCAACTCGCCCTTGATCGGGTGGCCGTCGGCGGAGGTGACCTGGTACCCGACGATGTAAAGACCGGCCGCGCCGGGCGCGAACGGGATCCGCACCCGTGTGCCGGAGAAGGCCGGCTTCCCACCGAGGGCGACCACATTGTCCGGCCCGGTGACTGTGATCTTCGTCGTACCCGGATTCGGCTTCGCCAGGAAGCGGAGTTCGATCCGGTCCGGCGCCTTGGCCACCCGCGCGCCGTTGGCCGGGTTGCTGCCACTCAGCGAGTTGTGCGCGGCGGCCGGCGACGCCGGCAGCGCGAGCGACACACCGAGCGCCACGCCGAGAACGGCTATCCAGTCACGCGCCATCCGTGGGAACCTGCCCCCCATGAACACCTCCGTAAGGGTACTATCCGCCCGCTGATCTACGGCTGACCAATCAGTCGCACTGAGATCGCAGATAGTTCCAATTCCCGATCCAACAGCTGCAACCGATCGACGTCTTGCGCAGTCTTTCAGGTGGGCGCCCCGCCCTGTGGGCATGGTCACCGCCATCGACCGACCAACGCGTGACCTGCAGCGAAGCCATCCAAATCGAACGGGGCGAGGAGGCGGCGATGGTCCGACAGGTACGGCGGTTGTGCGGGGTGGCAGCGGGAGCGCTGCTGGCGACCGCGCTGGCGACGGCGCTGGCGGGGCCGGTCCGGGCTGCGGGCACGGCGACGGCAGGCGGGGCTACGACGGGCGCGGCGCTGGCCGACGCGGCCGCCACCGCCAGCACGGCGCTGGCCGGCACGGTGCCGAAGCAGACCCTACCGGCCGGTGTGGACATCACCGGCGACCGGCTGGCCGAGCCGCTGCGGCTGCGGGCCCCCACCCACCCCGCCGAGGTGGTCGCGGTCGTCGACCAGGTGAGCTGGCTCGGCCGCACCGGCGCGGCCAGCGGGCCGAAGCCCGCCGACCTGGGTCCGAAGTACACGGTGGTGCTGCTGGTCGGGGAAATCCCCACCCAGACGTACGACCTCTACCCGCTGGCCAAGGGCGGCCCCCGGGTCTACCGGCCGGCGAAGCAGCCGGACCCGGCGCGCAAGGGTAAGGCCGGCTGGTTCCTCGGCCGGCTCAGCATGTCCGAGACGCTGCGCACGGTCGGGGTGCCGCTGGAGCGGCAGCTCGACTCGGTCAGCGGCGGCGTCGGGGGCGGCGAGCGGGTGCTGCCGGACGAGTTGCTGAACCCGGCCAAGGACATCGACGAGGCGCTCGACGAGTTGCAGCGGCTGCTGCTGCTCAACGTCGGCGTGATGCTGGTGATCACCCTCGGGCTGGCCGGGATCGCGCTGCTGGTACGCCGCCGTACCCGCTGACCGGCACGCCGGGCTGACCGCAGGCCGGCACGGCCCCGGCGTACCCGCTGGCGGGCACGCCCGGCGTCGCGGCGCCCGCGCCGGTTGGCAGGGGCGTCGTCGCCGGTCGGCACGGGGGGTCGCCGGTGGTCAGCACCAGCGGCGCGGCGGGCGCTCCCGGCGGACCGCCCGGTGCCGGGGGCGAACCGGTCCGTGCGGATGCGCGCCGGCCCAGCCGGGCAGGTCGCTGCGGCACGCCGCGGCGCGCGCCGCCTCGCCGGCGGGCGACTCGGTGGCCCGCTGGCGGGGCACCGGGGCCTCCTCGTCGACCGACCCGGCCCGGCCGCACGTCGGCTCCGTGGGCCGGCCACAGGGCGGCTCGGCGGGATGGGCCGCGCCGGTGAGCCGACGGGGATGCTTCGCCGCAGCCGGCTCGTGGTGGCCCGGCCGGCAGGACTCCCCCTGGG
This sequence comes from Micromonospora sp. KC207, assembly GCF_004348615.1. Classification (NCBI taxonomy): domain Bacteria; kingdom Bacillati; phylum Actinomycetota; class Actinomycetes; order Micromonosporales; family Micromonosporaceae; genus Micromonospora; species Micromonospora sp. KC207. The sequence continues at coordinate 12,532 of NZ_SMKJ01000160.1, read as the reverse complement.
CGCAGCCTTGCTCGGCCTCCCCGTGCGCCATCCCGGTCTCCTCACGCTCTCCCTCGCCCACCGGCCGCTTCTTGGCCCGCGTGCCCTGACACCGTACTGGTGCGGGCGGACGCGCCGTGCGGCGCGTCCGCCACCTCAGCGGCGGGGGCGGCGCGGGAAGATCGTCTCCCAGACCGGGAACGCGATCAGCCAGATCACGAGGCCGACGGTGAGCGTGCGGACCCAGTCCCACAGCTCGCGGGTGCGCTCGGCGTCACCGACGTAGACGATCGCCGCGACGAGGAACGCGCAGGCCACGGCCCAGCCGAGCAGGCCCTTGGCCCATTCCCGCCACTCGTGCCGGGCGCGGGCCCAGCCGTGCCGTGGCGGCCGGACCGGGGGCGGCCCGCCGGCGAATCGGTGGGCGAAGCGCTGGTCGGCCCAGCGGATCGTCGAGTGGCCGAAGGCCACCGAGAAGCCGAGGTACACGGCGGCCAGGCCGTGGGTGGCGTCCGCCGTGGCCCCGCGCCGCAGGTCCAGCGCGGTCACCGCGAGCAGCACCAGGTCGACCAGGGGTACGCAGACCAGCAGCGCCGCGCCGAGGCGCGGGCGGCGCAGCGGGTAGCGGGCCACCAGCCCCGCCACGAGCAGCACCCAGAACCCGATCTCGCACCCGACGACGACCACGACCAGCACACCGACCTCCCCTGTCCGTCGGGGTCCAGCGTGCCGCCCACGGCGTGCCCCGCCCTCGGCCCGGGCGACGAGATCCGCGTACCCCGAACGATGGACCACGCCGGGGGTAGCTCCTTCGGCGGACGCCGGCCTCGTTCCGTGGTCGGAGCCGGCGCGGCGGCGGGTGTGGTGGGATCGGACCATGCGACTGCCGCCCTGGCTCCGGTCCGGCACCCTGGGCCGGGATCTGGCGCTGGCCGGCGTCGCCCTCGCGGGCGGGCTGGCGCTGCTCGGCCTCGGCACGCACCTGGCGATCACCCCGCGACCCGGCGTGCCCACGGCGGCCTTCCTGCCGTCGCTGCTGGCCGTGTCGGTGGCGGTCGTCCTGCGCCGGGTGGCCACCCGCACGGGCCTGGCCCTCGGGACGGTGGCGCTGGTCGTCGACGTCGCCCTCGGCACCACCCTCGGCACCGCCCTGATCTACACCCAGGTGCTCTACGACGCCTGCGTGTACGGCCCGCCCCGGCTGTGGCGCGGGCTCCTGCGGGTCACGGTGGCGCTGAGCCTGCTCGCCGCCGTCGGCGGGCCGCTGGTGTTCGCCCACTGGCGCGGGGTCGCGCTGGCTGTGCCGGTGGTGCTGGTCGGCGTCGTGCCGGTGCTGACCGGGATCAGCGTGCGCCAGTACCGTGACCAGGCGGCGGCCGAGCGGGCCCGGGCCGCGGAGGAACGGGCCCGGGCCGAGCAGACCGCCCGGCTGGCCGAGTTGGACCGCCGCGAGGCGGTCCGCGCCGAGCGGTCCCGGATGGCCCGCGAGCTGCACGACGTGGTGGCCAACCACCTCGGCGCGGTGGCCATCCACGCCACCGCCGCGCTATCCGTCGCCGGGCTGGACCGGGAGCAGGTGACCTCGTCGCTGCGGGTGATCCGGGAGAACAGCGTGCGGGGCCTGGCGGAGATGCGGCAGCTCGTCGGGCTGCTCCGGGAGCCCACGCCCGGCGTCGCCGTCGATCCGGCCGAGGAGGCGACCCGGGTACGCCTCGACGAGTTGGACCGCCTGGTGGACCGGATGCGCTCCGCCGGGCTGGCGGTGCGGGCCGAGGTGACCGGTGGGCCGCGTGCGCTGCCGGTGGGGGTGGACCTGGCGGCGTACCGGATAGTGCAGGAGTCGTTGACCAACGCGCTCAAGCACGGCGCGGGCGAGGCGGAGCTGATGGTGGCGTACGGGCCGACGGAGGTGGTGGTGGCCGTGACGAACCCGGTCCGGGCGGGCGGAGCGGCGCTGCCCTGCGCGGGTGCCGGCCTGATCGGGATGCGCGAGCGCGCGGTGCTGCTGGGTGGCGGTTTCACCGCCGGCCGGGCGGGCGGACGGTGGCGGGTCCGGGCGCGGCTGCCCACCGGCGGGCCGGCGTGACCGGCCCCGGGCCGGGCAGGCGCGGCGACGCGGCGGTGTCGGTACGGGTGGTGCTCGCCGACGACCAGCCGGCGGTGCGGGCCGGGCTGGCGCTGATCCTGGCCGCCGCGCCGGGGGTCGAGGTGGCCGGCGAGGCCGCCGACGGCGAGACGGCCGTGCGGCTCTGCGCCGAGCTGCGTCCCGACGTCGCCGTGCTGGACGTCCGGATGCCCCGGCTCGACGGCATCTCCGCCACCCGGGAGATCGTCGCCGGTCGGCTCGCCGACGTGCTCGTGCTCACCACCTTCGACCTCGACGAGTACGTCTTCGGCGCGCTGCGGGCCGGGGCCGCCGGCTTCCTGCTCAAGGACACCGACGCGGACGCGCTGGTCACCGCGGTCCGCACGGTGGCCCGGGGCGAGGGGATCATCGCTCCCGCGGTGACCCGGCGGCTGATCAGCGCGTTCGCCGCCACCGCCCCGGGAGTGCCCGCCGCCACCCGGGCCGCGGTGGCCACCCTCACGGCGCGGGAGCGGGAAGTGCTGGCCTGCCTCGGGCTGGGCCTGTCCAACCAGCAGCTCGCCGACCGGCTGGTGATGGCGGAGAGCACCGCGAAGACCCACGTCAGCCGGGTCCTGGCGAAGCTCGACCTGCGCAGTCGCGTGCAGGCCGCGATCCTGGCCCAGGAGATCGCCCTGCCCGCCCCGCCGCCGGGAGCAGCGCCGGAGTCGTCGCCGGGAGCAGCGCCGGAGTCGTCGCGGGGCGGTGCGGGGTGAGCGGGGTCCCCTTCTCCACCGGGGGCGTCAACCCGGACCCCTCCCCTTCTGCGAGGCTGGTGGGGTGAGCGAGCCGGGCGGGATCCAGTTGTCGGCCACGCTGCGCCGGATCGAGCGGGCGGCGGGGGCGCTGGCCACCGCCAGCGTGGCCCGGATGGACGAGACGCTGCCCTGGTTCCGGGCGCTCCCGGCCGACCAGCGGTCCTGGGTCATGCTGGTGGCCCAGGCCGGCGCCCAATCGCTGGTGCAGTGGCTGCGCGAGGGCGGCGGCACGGCGGACAGCACCCAGGAGGTCTCCGACGAGGTCTTCGCCACCGCCCCGCAGGCCCTGGCCCGCTCGATCAGCCTCCAGCAGACGGTGGCGCTGATCAAGGTGACCATCGACGTGGTCGAGGAGCAGGTCGGCACCCTCGCCGCCGAGGGCGAGGAGCAGCAACTGCGGGAAGCGGTGCTGCGCTTCTCCCGGGAGATCGCCTTCGCCGCCGCCCGGGTGTACGCGCGGGCCGCCGAGTCGCGCGGCTCCTGGGACGCCCGGTTGCAGGCCCTGCTGGTCGACGCGCTGCTGCGCGGGGACTCCCCGGACGTGCTGGCCAGCCGGGGCGCCGCGCTGGGCTGGTCGGACGCGCCGCCGGTGGCGGTGGCGGTGGGCCGTTCCCCCGGGGGCGAGGTGGCCGCCGTGCTGCACACCGTCTACCGGCTGGCCCGGCGCATCGGCGTCGAGGTGATCGGCGGGGTGCACGGCGACCGGCTGGTGATCGTCCTCGGTGGCGCGGCCGACCCGATGACGGCCACCGGGAAGCTGCTGCCCGCGTTCGGGGAGGGGCCGGTCGTGGTCGGGCCGGCGGTGCCGAGCCTCGACGAGGCGACCGACTCGGCCCGCGCCGCGCTGGCCGGGTTCCGTGCGGCCCCCGCCTGGCCGACCGCGCCGCGCCCGGTGCCGGCCGGCGACCTGCTGCCCGAGCGGGCCCTCGCCGGGGACGCCGAGGCCCGCCGCCGGCTGCGCCACGACGTGTACGCGACGCTGGCCCGGGCGGGCGGGGAGCTGTTGGAAACCCTGGACGCCTTCTTCGCGGCCGGCGGTACGCTGGAGAGCGCGGCCCGGGCCCTGTTCGTGCACCCCAACACGGTGCGCTACCGGCTGCGGCGGATCGCGGACGTGACCGGCCTGTCGCCGCTGACCCCCCGGGACGCGTTCGCCCTACAGGTGGCGCTGACCGTGGGGCGGCTCGACCCGGTGGTTCCCGTCGTGGCACATCAGCCGATAACGGCCTCAAGTCGACAAAGTTCCACCTAACCACGATCACGGTCACCTATTTCTGTAGGGTTCCTCCAAAGGTTCTAGTGCGGTTTGGTGGCGGCCGGTAACACCGTGACCGACAAGTATCCGGGAGAGTCATAGACGTGCTCGCCGTACTCTCACCGGGACAGGGTTCCCAGAAACCCGGCTTCCTGACACCGTGGCTCGCCCTGACCGGGGCCGAGGCACGGCTGCGCTGGTGGTCGGCGCCGGCCGGCGTCGACCTGGTCCACCTGGGCACCACGGCCGGTGCCGAGGAGATCCAGGACACGGCCCGGACCCAGCCGCTGCTGGTCGCCGCGGCGCTGCTCGCCGCCGAGCACCTGCCGATGAACGACGTGACCCTCACCGCCGGGCACAGCGTCGGCGAGTTGGGCGCGGCGGCGCTGGCCGGGGTCCTGTCGGCCGAGACCGCGATCACCCTCGCCGGGCTGCGTGGCCGGGAGATGGCCGCCGCCTGCGCGATCGAACCCACCGGCATGGCCGCCGTGCTGGGCGGCGACACCGACGAGGTGCTGGCCGCCCTCGACGCGCACGGGCTGCACGCCGCCAATCGCAACGGCGCCGGCCAGATCGTCGCCGCCGGGTCGATCAGTGGGCTGGACGCGCTCGCCGCCGCCCCGCCCACGAAGGCCCGGGTGGTCCGGCTGAAGGTGGCCGGGGCGTTCCACACCCCGCACATGGCCCCCGCCGAGGCCACCCTGGCCGGGGTGGCCGCCGGGATCACCCCGGCCCGCCCGGCCCGGATCCTGCTGTCCAACCTCGACGGCGCGGCCGTCGACCACGGCCGGGAAATGGTGCAGCGGCTGGTCCGTCAGGTCACCTCGCCAGTGCGGTGGGACCTGTGCATGCGCACCCTTGCCGACCTCGGCGTCACCGGGGTGGTCGAGCTGCCGCCGGCCGGCACCCTGGCCGGCCTGATCAAGCGGGAGCTCAGCGACTCGCTGCCCGAGATCGTCACCCTGAAGACGCCGGACGACCTGCCCGCCGCGCGCGCGCTGATCGCCCGCCACGGGGCGGCTGCCCGCCCCGCGCCGACCACCCGGTTCCGGGTCGTGACGGCCACCGCCCCGGGCGCCTTCCAGCCGGCCGAGGGGCTGGTCGAGGGCGAGTCGCTGAAGGCTGGCCAGGTCATCGGCCACATCGCCACCGGGCAGGGCCCGGTCGAGGTGACCGCCCACGACAGCGGCCTGCTCACCGAGTGGTTCGCCCACCATGACGCCCCGGTCGCGCCGGGTCAACCGCTCGCCCGGATCGGGGGTCACTCATGACAGGTAGCCGGATTCTCTCGCTGGGGCACTACCAGCCCTCCCGGATCGTCACCAACGACGACATCGCCCAGTTCGTCGAAACCAACGACGAGTGGATCAGGGACCGGGTCGGCATCGCCAGCCGCCGCATAGCCGGCGACGAGACGGTGTCCGACATGGCGGCGGCCGCCGCCGGGAAGGCGCTGGCCAACTCCGGCCTCACCGCCGCCGACATCGACCTCGTCGTGGTCGCCACCTGCACCTCGATCGACCGCAGCCCGAACGTCGCCTGCCGGGTCGCCGCCAAGCTGGGCATCACCGCGCCCGGCGCGTACGACATCAACACCGCATGCTCGGGCTTCGCGTACGCGCTGGGGACCGTGGACCACGCGATCCGGGCCGGGGCGTCGCGCAACGCGATCGTCATCGGCGCGGAGAAGCTCTCCGACTTCACCGACTGGACCGACCGCTCCACCTGCATCATCTTCGGTGACGGCGCCGGCGCCGCGGTGGTCACCGCCACGGCCGACGGCGAGCCGGCCGGGGTCGGCCCGGTCGTCTGGGGCTCGGTGCCGGCCAAGAGCGCCGCCGTACGCATCGAGGGCTGGCGACCGTACGTGAAGCAGGAGGGCCAGACCGTCTTCCGCTGGGCCACCACGGCGCTGGCCCCGCTGGCCCTACAGGCCTGCGAGCGGGCCGGCGTCGCCCCGTCCGAGCTGGCCGCGTTCGTGCCGCACCAGGCCAACTCCCGGATCATCGACGGCATCGCCAAGCGGCTCGGCATCCCCGACGCGATCATCGCGAAGGACATCGTCGAGTCCGGCAACACCTCGGCGGCGAGCGTGCCGCTGGCGCTGTCCAAGCTCATCGAGCGGCGAGAGGTGCCCTCGGGCGCCCCGGTGCTGCTCTTCGGCTTCGGCGGTGGCCTGACCTACGCCGGTCAGGTCGTCCGCTGCCCCTGATGTCCGGCCCCCACCGGGGCCGTTCGCACGCCGCGCGGCACGCGCCGCCGGCGAGTCCACACCCATGGAGAGGAACGCACCAACCATGACCCGTGACGAGATCACCGCCGGCCTCGCCGAGATCCTCGAAGAGGTTGCCGGGGTGAACCCGGACGACGTGGCCGAGGGCAAGTCCTTCACCGACGACCTCGACGTCGACTCGCTCTCGATGGTGGAGGTCGTGGTCGCCGCCGAGGAGAAGTTCGGCGTCAAGATCCCCGACAACGAGGTGCAGAACCTGAAGACCGTGGGCGACGCCGTCAGCTACATCGAGGCGCAGTCCTGACATGAGTCGCACCGACGTCGTCGTCACCGGGATCGGCGCGACCACCCCGCTGGGCGGGGACGTCGCGTCGACCTGGGACGCCATGCTCGCCGGCCGCTCCGGGGTGGCTCCGCTCACCCAGGAGTGGGCGGCGCAGCTGCCGGTCCGTATCGCCGCGCAGCTCGTCGTCGACCCGTCCGAGGTGCTGGACCGGGTCAAGCTGCGCCGGCTCGACCGCTCCGAGGCCATCGCGATCATCGCGGCCCGGCAGGCGTGGGCGGACGCAGGCCTCGCCGACTCCGGGCCGGACCCGGAGCGGCTGGCCGTCAGCGTCGGATCCGGCATCGGCGGGGCGACCACACTGCTTGCCCAGGACGACATCCTGGAGGCATCCGGCCCGCGCCGGGTGTCGCCGCACACCGTGCCGATGTTGATGCCGAACGGCCCCGCCGCGTGGGTGGGGCTGGAGGTGGGTGCCAAGGCCGGGGTACACGCCGTGGCCAGCGCCTGCGCCACCGGCGCGGAGGCGATCGCCCTCGGGCTGGACATCATCCGCTCCGGCCGGGCCGACGTGGTGGTGGTCGGCGGCACCGAGGCGGTCATCCACCCGCTGCCGATCGCCGGGTTCGCCTCGATGCGCGCCATGTCCACCCGCAACGACGAGCCCGAGCGGGCCTCCCGCCCGTGGGACAACGGCCGGGACGGCTTCGTCCTCGGCGAGGGCGCGGGCGTGCTCGTGCTGGAACGCGCCGAGCACGCCGCCGCCCGGGGCGCCCGGGTGTACGCGCGGCTGGCCGGCGCCGGGATCACCTCCGACGCGTACGACATCGTGCAGCCGCACGCGGAGGGCGAGGGCGCGATCCGGGCGATCAGGAAGGCCATCGCGGACGCGGACATCGCCCCGCAGGACATCGTGCACGTCAACGCGCACGCCACCTCGACCCCGGTCGGTGACATGCTGGAGATCGGCGCGCTGCGCGCCGCGCTCGGCGACCACCCGGTGCTCACCGCCACCAAGTCGATGACCGGTCACCTGCTCGGCGCGGCCGGCGCGTTGGAGTCCATCGCCACCATCCTGGCCATTCGCGACGGCGTCGTGCCCCCGACGATCAATTTGGACGACCCGGACGCCGGGTTGGACATGGACGTGGCCGCGCACAAGGCGCGTCACCTGGAGATCCCCGCCGCGCTGAACAACGCGTTCGGTTTCGGCGGACACAACGTGGCGCTCGTCTTCACCCGCCCCTGAGGGCGAAGGAAGGGCCCCCTGTTGACGCTTTGCGCATAGCAGGGGGCCCTTCTTAACGCCCTGCCACGCCCGCCGCCGGCGACGCCAGGTTTCGTAAAGCGCCCTCGGCCGCACTGCTGCTCGAGTGAACGTGGCCTGAAATCTGGGCATCCGGTGGGTGGGCACGGACAGCGCCGCGCTGCCGCCGGTGGTGTTTCCAACCGGCGATCGAGATGGCCACCATCAGCGGCGCGAAGGAGCTGGGCCTTCGGCGCCGCCCTGTGCCGGCTGCTGCCGGTCGGTGAGAAGGGGCCCCTTGTCTACCGAAAGCGTTAACAGGGGCCCTTCCTTGCTCAACTGCGGCGGTTAGGGTGAGGCCGTGGAAGCAACCGAGATCCGCAAGCTCGCCGCCTTGGAGGACACCCACTGGTGGTACCGGGAGCGACGCGTCCTGCTGGCCCGGGCGCTGCGCCGGCTTGCCGCCGCCGGCCACGCCCCCGGGCGCGCGCTCGACGTCGGCGCGGCCGGTGGCGGCAACACCCGGGTGCTGCGGGCGCACGGCTGGCGGCCGGTGGCGCTGGAATACAGCGCGGAGGGCGCCGGGGTGGCCCGGGAACGCGGGCTCGACGTGATCCGGGCCGACGCGCGGCGCCTGCCGCTGCCCTCGGCGAGCCTGGGCCTGGTCACCGCGTTCGACATCCTGGAGCATTTCGACGAGGACCACCTGGCCGCCGCCGAGATCCGCCGGACTCTGCGCCCCGGCGGGGTCGCGCTGATCGCCGTGCCGGCCGACATGGCGCTGTGGTCGGCGCACGACGTGGCGGTGGGCCACGTCCGCCGGTACGACCGGCCGTCGCTGCGCGCCGTGGTAGAGAAGGCCGGGCTGGTGGTCGACGAACTGTGGAGCTGGAACGTGCTGCTCCGCCCGGTCGCCGCCTGGCGGCGGCGCAGCTCCACCGGCAGCGACCTGGACGACGTGAACCCGCTGGTGAACCTGGGATTGCGGGCCGTCGTCACCGCCGAGCGGTACCTGCCGGTGCGGACGCTGCCCGGGGTGTCGCTGATGCTGCGCGCCCATCGCCCCGCCGACGACTGACCGGGCCAGGTTACTGCGGGTCTGGGCCGTCGACGGGGCCACCCGGGACGTGCGCGCCACGCTGGAGGAGCTTCTCGTGGCGGGTCGGCGAGGTCGAGTACCGGCGGGTGCGGCGCGGCCACCCGGTCAGCGGGGGGCCGGAGCCGCCTCGCGGGCCAGCACGACCGCGCCGAGCAGCGCGGCGTCGTCGGCGAAGCCGGAGAGCACCACCTCGGGCCGGTACGGCAGCACGGCGGCGAGCCGCTCGACGAGCAGGCCCCGGATCAGGTCGCTGCCGGCCACGCCGCCGACCAGCACCACCCGCTGCGGGTCGACCAGCAGGCAGCAGGTGACCAGGTGGCGGGCCAGCTCGTCGACCCGGGCGGTCAGCGCGTCCCGGGCCGGGCCGGGCTGCCCGGCGGCGGCGGCCAGCCCGGCCGCCGCCCCCGGCACGCCGAGGTCGTCGGCGAGTTGGTCCAGCGCCCGGCCGGAGAAGTCCAGCTCCAGCATGGTGCCGGGCCACGGCCCGCCGGCCACCGCGTACCCGATCTCGCCGGCCGCCCTGTGATGGCCCGGCAGCACCGCCCCGCGCACGGTGACCGCCGCCGCGACCCCGGTGCCGAGGCCGACGACCAGGCCGGGGTCGGCGTCGCGGAGCGCGCCGAGGCGCAGCTCGGCCAGGGCGGCGGCGTTCAGGTCGTTGTCGACCGCGACCACCGGCGCGCCGAGCCGGTCGCGGACCGCGTCGGCCAGCCGGAGCCGGTCCCAGCCGGGCACGTTCGGGGCCAGGTCGATCCCGTCGGGCCGGAGCACCCCGGGCGAGGCGACGCCCGCCGCCGCGACCGGGCCGCCCACCTGCCGCACCAGCTTCGCGGCCAGCTCCAGCGCGCGGTCCAGGGCCTGCGGGGCACCCCGTTCGGCGTACGTCGGCACCCGCTCGCGGGCCAGCAGGCGGCCCGCTTCGTCGGCCACCCCGACGGCCATCTTGGTGCCGCCGAAGTCGATGCCGAGCAGTACGCCCTCGTCGCCGGTCACCGACGCGGGCCGCGCGGCCCGGCCGTCCAGCCGCAGGTTCACGGCCCGGTCCCCTCGCTCGTGGTGCCGCCCGCGCTCACCGGGCCGCCCGCCTGGCGGCGACGGCGTCGAGCGCCTCGTCCGCGGCGGCCAGCCGGTCCCGTACGGCGGCCAGCCGGGCGGCGACGGCGTCGAGGGTGCCGCGCAGCGCGGTCACCTGGTTGCGCACGGCGCACCTGCCGGGGCCGTCGACCTGCGCCCGGTCGAGGACCAGCTCGGGGTGGACGGCGGCGGCGATCAGGTCGGCGATCGCGTCGTCGTCGAGCCGGTCGGTGATGCCCTGCGCCGCAGCGCGGACCCCCTCGGGGGTCCAGGTGCCCGGCGCGCCGGCGCGGACCAGCCGTCCGACGACCGAGTGGGCGGCCCGGAACGGCACGCCGTGCCGGGTCAGCGCGTCCGCGGCGGCGGTGGTGGTGGCCCCGGACGCCACGATCTCCTCGCGCGACGGCGGCTCCAGCAGCTCGATCTCGGCGAGGAAGCCACCGAGCAGGGCGAAGAACCGGTAGGTACGGTCGTTGCTCTCCCAGAGCCGCACCTGCACGTCGGTGGTGGCGTTGTTGGAGTCCTCCCACCAGGCCGCGCCGACGTTGTTGAGCACGCTCGCGGCGTCGGCGGCGGTGGCGCCGGCGTAGGAGACCAGGTGCTCCAGCACGACCGGGTTGCGCTTCTGCGGCATGATGCTGCTGCCCTGGGTGAAGTCGCCGGGGGTGGTCACCCAGCGCCAGGTCAGCCAATCCATCAGGGTCCGGGCCAGCCGGGCCCCCGTGGCGAGCGACCGGGCGTTGAGCGTGCCGACCCGGACCAGGTGGTCCGCGCCGGCCACCGCCTCGTACGAGTTGGTGACCAGGCCGGCGAAGCCGAGCAGCTCGGCCACCCGGGCCGGGTCGATGTCCAGGTCGGTGCCGGCGAACGCGCAGGAGCCCAGCGGCGAGATGTTGAGCGCGTCGATCAGGTCGGCGTACGCGACGGCCTGGCCCGCGAGGGCCTCGGCGTACCCGGCGAGGGCATGGCCGATGGTGGTGGGCTGGGCGGGCCGGCGGTGGGTGTAGCCGGTGATCACCACCTCGGCGTACCGGTCGGCGGCGGCCAGGGCGGTGGCCCCGGTGGCGAGCACCCGGTCGAGGACCCCGGTGAGCTGGTCGCGCAGCAGCATCCGGAACACCCCGGCGTCGAGGTCGTTCCGGCTGCGGGCCATCTGTACGTCCAGCTCGGACGCCGGCACGCCGCAGGCGTCGGCCAGCCGCTTCTCCAGCAGGTAGTACGTGTCCTCGAAGGTGCCGTCGAACTTTGGCGCGGGGCCGGTGTCGGCGCGCAGCTCCGCCAGCCCGCGCAGCAGCCGGGCACCCCGCTCGGCGGGGATCAGCCCCCGTTCGGTCAGCATCACCACGTGCGCCTGGCTGGCCCGCACCATCGCCGCGAAGAGGTACCCGACGTGGTGGTCGTATGTCGGCCGCAGGTGGTGCCGCTGGTAGGTGGTCAGCGCGGGTGTGCTCATCAGGGGTCTCTGCTTCCTTCCGGGCCGGACGCGGCGCTGCTCGCCGCGCCCGGACGTCAGCCGGTCGTGGTGTCCAGGCCGAGCAGGCGCTCGGCGTTGCCGGCGAAGATCGCGCGCAGGTGGTCGTCGGGCAGGCCCAGCTCGTGACAGATCCGGAGCTGGTCGTCGAGGTAGCGGGTGACGTAGCCACGCGGGAACCACGACGAGTCGCTGCCGTAGACGATCCGGTGCGGGCCGATGGTCTCGTAGCAGCGCCGGAACAGGTCCTCCAGCGTCAGCCGGTACGGCATCCAGCGCACCCACTGGTTGGACCCGGACGTGTCGACGTGGATGTTCGGGCAGCCCCAGGCGGCGAAGAGGAGGTCCTGCACGTGCTGGACGCCGAAGTGCGGCACCACCACGGCCAGTTCGGGGAAGCGCCGGGCCATCCGGGCCAGCTCGTCCGGGCCGCCGTGCCGGCCGAAGCTCAGCCCGCCCGCGCTGCCGTAGTGCCCGATGTGGATCAGCACGGGCACGCCGAGGCGCTGGGCGGTGGCCCAGAGCGGGTCGAGGTCGGCGTGGTCGAGGGGGCCGCGCAGCAGCGGGGCGAACAGCTTCAACCCGCGCAGGCCGCGCCCGGCGACGGCCCGTTCCAGCTCGGCGGCGGCTCCCGGCGCGTACGGGTCGTGGTGGGCGAGGCCGAGCAGCAGGTCGGGGTGGCGGTCGACGACGTCGGCGACGGTGTCGTTGCCGCCGCCGGTGACGAACACGGCCCGCCGGACGTTCACCCGGCGCAGCTCGTCGGCCCACCGGTCCGCCTCGTCCTCCCAGCGCTGTGCCGGGAGCTCGGGCTCGCCGAAGCCCCACGCTCGCCGCCAGGCGCGGGCGTACGGGGCGGAGCCGGCGGCGCGGACGGCGCGCTCGCGCTCCCCGCCGGGATGCATGTCGGCGGCGTGCTCGCACGCCTGGATCGTCGGGTCGGCGCCGATGCGGAAGTGCAGGTGGAAGTCGACGATGTCGAGTCCCCGGTCGACGGTCACGACGGCTC